>JARRJY010000070.1:0-10097 GCA_037388705.1 Gammaproteobacteria bacterium | reverse complement strand
AGTGCTGAACTGGAACGGTTAAAAATGGAAGAGGAAATTAACCAACACCGGGAACATCTTCAACCAGCTTCAACAGGTCCCAGCCAGAAGCCATTATGGTATCCAGGTATTCTGCGTCTCTGTCCAGGATCTGGCCATCAAGATTTTCTTTCAGCATCTCGGTGTAGCCAATAATGACATTAAGCGGGGTACGTAATTCATGGCTCATACGGGAAGTAAATTCTGATTTGGCAGTGCTGGAGTGTTCGGCTATTTGTTTCGCGTGTTTAAGTTCCCGTGTTTTTTCGTCGACCAGTGTTTTTAGATGTTCCCGGTGTTGGTTAATTTCCTCTTCCATTTTTAACCGTTCCAGTTCAGCACTGGCACGTGCAGCAAAGACTTTTAATATTTCCTTCGCGCCCTCATCTTCTCCAAGTGGGTTGTTGCCCAGCACACAAATATGACCAATCACCTTACCGTCATGGGATGTGAGTTGTGTACCAAGATAACTATGTACACCCATATCAACCAGGTCTTTATCTTCGTTAAAGATTTTTTGAATGTCAGATGGAAAATAAGCCGTGCCTTGTTCATAGACTTTCTGACAAGGCGTGGTTTTGACCGGGTATTCAAAATTTTTGGCGAACCGGCCGTTCTGCCAGAATGCCAGGGTGCGCACAGTCAGCGGGTTCTCATTGACCAGCTCGTTGGCAATGGCATATTGAGCATCATAAGCTTTGGCAAAATGTTCAACAAAAACATTAAAAAAAGAAGCGCCAATTTCAGGAGCAGTACCTGCAATCAGTTCCTTTAAGGATTTATGGCTACTATCCATATAAAACTATCTTAGTCCATTTATTTTTATATTGTCTATAGGGGTTGTCGGCAAGATACCTGACAGATTAAATATGTTATAGGGTTGTTACCTGTAAGAGTGGCTATTTATATCTGAGGTGCCAGGCTGCTTTATGAAGTTCTGAAGCCAGTAAAGCAATTAACGCCAGCTGTAACAGGGTAAACCAGCTGGCAAGACCAACGGGTTGAATATCCAGTACCTCTCTTAGACCTGGTGTGTACATGGCGCCGATATGAACAAGTTGAGCACCGATTGTGCCAAGCAGCAGGAACAGGTTGCGAAGTGGATTATGGGTGAATACCGAGCGTGTTTCAGAGCGGCTGTTGAAAACATGTACGTTTTCAAATAAAACCATTAATAACAAAATGCTATTGCGGGCCTGGTCAATGCTATATCCGTGTCGTAGTAACCAATCAAAAGCCAGGAAAGAAACGGTGCCTATGACTATGGAAACAGATAACACACGTTCAATCATGAGACGATTAAAGACCGGTTCGTTAGGCTTCCTCGGAGATCGTTTTAATTCATCACCTTCACCGGGTTCAAAGGCAAGAGCCACGTCCTGGATACCATTGGTTACCAGGTTTAACCACAACAGTTGTACCGCGGTTAGCGGTAAAGGTAATCCTGCAATAAGTGACAAGACAAACAAAATAAGCTCACTGGCGCCGGTAGTAAGTAACAGCAGTATCACTTTTCGTACATTGGCATAGGCAATCCTGCCTTCTTCAATTCCGGAGACAATGGATGAAAAATTATCATCAGTGAGTATCATGTCCGCGGTTTCACGTGCGACATCGGTACCACTTTTACCCATGGCAACGCCTACGTGAGCAGCACGTAGCGCAGGTGCATCATTTGCACCATCGCCAGTGACAGCAACAAAATGACCATTACGTTGCAGTGATTGAACAATACCCAGCTTTTGATGTGGTTCAACACGCGCAAAAATGGCTGACCGGTTTGTCAGGGCGTCAAAATCCTCTATTGATCCGGCTGCCTGTTTTAAATCATGGCCGGTTATAACAGGTGTTTTGTCACTGGCCAGGCTAAGTTCTCGCCCGATTGCCAGTGCCGTGACCGGGTGATCACCAGTTAACATGGCAACTTTAATCCCGGCATCATGGCACTGCCTGATAGCTGCTGACGCTTCTTTTCTTAACGGGTCATTCATGCCAACCAGGCCCAGGAAAGTGAGATCCCTGAGTGCATTTATGGCAAGGCGTTCTGATGTATTTTTTTCCAGGTAACCACTTACAACGGCCATCACGCGGTATCCTTGTTCTGCCATTTGATGCGCGAGTTGTTCGATACAAGGCACATCCACAGGAACATCGCCAGAGAGAGAAGCCATATGACTACACATGGGTAACAAACGTTCCATGGCGCCTTTGATAGAAACAAGATGGTGCTGGTTATCCCTGTTTAGGGAAGCAGAAAACTGGTCAATTGATTCATAAGGTATGGTATCCAGTTGCGGGTACTGCTCCAGTAATATTGGGCGAACAAATTTCCATTTATGCGCCAGGACCAGCATGGCAACATCAACTGTATCACCCTGGTGTAGCCACTGGCCGTTACGTTTCCCGATATAGGCCTCGTTTGCCAGGGTAACGGTTTTGCATACGCGATCTAACCATAACTTTTGCGGTTCAGTGAGTTCTCCGGTTACAGGAGTAATTTCGCCATCAGGTTGAAGTCCTTCACCACTAACTTTAAAACTCACTCCATCTGGCGTGAGTAATTTTCGTACGGTAAGCTGATTAACCGTTAAGGTACCGGTTTTGTCTGTTGCAATATAAGTGCAGGAACCTAAAGCTTCCACGGTAACCAGTTTACGTACAATCACGTTTTTCTTTGCCATGCGTCGCATTGAAATAGAAAGGGCAATGGTCATGGCAACTGGCAGGCCCTCAGGGATAGCCGCAACGGCAAGTGCCGCAGACATAAGTAACATGTCTGTAAATGGCATACCGCGACTCAAGCTGATGGCACCAAGAATAATTACCATCAAACCCATGATAATACTGATACGCATGGAAAATTTTTCCATACGTAACATCAAGGGAGGTTTTACCTGTCGCCTTGCCAGTACATCCTCGGCTATCTGCCCAAGTTGTGTTTCCTGCCCGGTTGCAATAACGACACCGGTTGCCCTGCCGCGTGTAACCAGTGTTCCGGTATAAGCTATGTTTATGCGATCTGCCGTAACAGTATCTTCAGCAAGTATTAGTTCAGCATTATGAGCCACCGGCATGGATTCCCCGGTTAACAAGGACACATCCATTTCCAGCCCGTAGGAATCGATCAGGCGTAGATCAGCAGGAACTTTTTTTCCTGATTCGAGTAAAACAATATCACCGGGCACCAGTTCCCTGGCATTGATTTCAAAATTTTCACCATTACGGATAACATGGGCAGTCTGTGTGATCAGCTGTTTCAGAGATGAAGCACTTTTTTGTGCAGAAAACTCCTGTATGGTTCCAACAATGGAGTTAACCAGCAAAACGATGCCAATAAAGATGGCATCGGATAGCTCGCTAATGAATAGTGAGACAACAGCTGCAACCAGCAAAATATAAATAAGTGGATTGAGGAACTGGCGAGAAAATATTTTTAACAGTGTGACAGGTTTTGTTTCAGGTAACTGGTTATAGCCAAATATTGCACACCTTTGTTGAACCTGGCCTAGGGATAATCCCTGCGCTGATGAAGATATATTTTGTAATACATGTTCAATGGAAGAGCTGTGAGCTTCCAGGTTAATACGCTGTTGTTTTTGTTTGAGCGTAGTGCTGTCAGAATTACTGGTATCGATAAGGTCCACATGGATAACCTGTGATCAGGTGCTTGTTACTCATCTGGTTTATTATAGCTTTGTAATTTGCGCCATAATGTTGATTTGTTAATGCCAAGTGTTTCAGCAGTTTTTTCCCGGCTGTTATTAAAGCGGTTCAGTGTCTTGTAAATATAACGTTTTTCAAGCTCAGCTAGGGTGGGCAGGTCACTGTCTATCCCGGTTTCTCCACGTAAACTGGAGACTTCATTAAGGTGCATGATTTTTCCATCAGCAAGGGCAATATTTTTTTCCACCAGGTTTTGTAGTTCACGAATATTACCGGGCCAGTCATGGTCAACCAGTTTTTGCATGGATTCGCTGTCAAAACCTTTGATGTCACGGTTATAGGTTTCATTAAAATGCGAGATGAAATGTTCTACCAGCAATGGTATATCGGTACGGCGTTCACGCAGAGGTGGCATGGTAATCTTAATTACATTAAGCCGATGATACAGGTCATGGCGGAACTCGCTATCTATTACCATCTGTTCCAGGTCACGGTTGGTTGCAACGATAAACCGTACATCAATGTCAATTGGTTGAGTACCGCCAACGCGAGTAATTTGTTTTTCCTGGATGGCGCGCATTAATTTTGTTTGCATGGCATCAGATATGTTGCCTATCTCATCAAGGAATACGGTTCCCCCTGTGGCGACTTCCAAAAACCCCTGCTTGGCCTGGTGTGCACCGGTAAAGGCACCTTTTTCATGGCCAAATAATTCACTTTCCAGCAAGGTATCTGAAAGACTGCCACAGTCAATCACGACGAAGGGTTGATCTGCAAACTGACTTTGTTCATGTATGGCACGAGCGACAAGTTCCTTACCGGTACCTGACTCACCTTCAATGATGATATTGCAGCGAATATCGGCAATTTTTTCGATTATCCTGTAGATATCTTTTATCGATGGCGCATTACCTATCATGCCCCCCGGTGCAGTGCCTTTAAGCTGTTTCTTTAAACGGCGGTTCTCTTCAATGAGTTGTTGTACACCAAGGTTCTTCTCAATCAGAACCTGCAGCTCATCCATGTCAAAAGGTTTTTTAATAAAGTCACTGGCACCCAGGCGAATGGCTTCTATCGCATTATCAACATTGGCATAGCCAGTGATGATAATGAACGGTACATCTTTATTGAGCTGGCGAATTTCTTTCAGTAATTCAGTACCTGTCAGGCTGGGCATGCGTAAATCACTGACAATCAAATCAGCGCCATCGCTGCTGAAATATTTAAGTGCAGCCTCTGGATCCTGAAATACATGACAGTTGAATGGAGCATCTTCGCTGAAACGCATCATCAGTTCGCCCGCCTTGGGATCATCATCAACAAAAATTATGTCAGGAAGTTCGCTCATGGTTATTTATAAAGTTCCGGCGTCATGGGTAATATGATAGATGCGGTAGTACCCCTGTCATCATTATTGGTAAGCACAAGTGTACCATGATGATGTTCGATTATACCGAGGCTGATGGATAATCCCAGGCCACTGCCTTCACCTTCCGGCTTGGTGGTAAAGAACGGATCAAATATGCGGTCCATTTCTGATTCATTGATACCCGCACCATGGTCGATGATTTTAAGAATAAACCTGTCTTCGTCAATGACAGCTGTGACCAGGACCTCATCATTTTCCGGTGATGCCTGGATGGCATTAAGTAGCAGGTTGATCAGTGCCTGTTGTAACTGGCCACGGTCACCCTGCAGCTCAGCATGGCACCGGTTATCCAGTTTTAGTTCAACATGTTTAGACCTGGCTGTTTGCTGAACCAGTGCAATGGTATTTTTGAGCCAGGTATCAATGGAGAAAGAACTGTATTCCGGCGGTACCTGGCGGGCAAAGTTAAGAATACCACGTATGATATCAGAGGCTCGTAGGGCTTCATCACGCAAAGAATCGAGATCACTTTGTAAACGACTCAGATCTTTTGACTCTAATTTGTCACTGTTATTAGCGACAGAACGACTGATTAACTTGGTATAAGAAAGAATATTATTTAAAGGATTATTAATTTCGTGGCCAATACCTGCAGCCATTTCACCAATGCTGGCCAGCTTGCTGCTCTGTAGCATCATATGCTGTGCATGGTCCCTTTCCAGCTGTGCATCATCAAGTGTATCAGCCATATAGTTAAAGGCCTCGGCAAGAGATGAAATTTCATCGATTGCTTCGTCTGTTTTTACGCGTTGTTTATGATCGCCGTCCGCATAGGCTTTCAGGTTGGTAGCCAGGCGCCGGATAGGTTTTGCTATGATGCGGGCACCGATATCAGTAAGTAATAAACTGATCACAAGTGCGGCACCTGCAATGGACCAGATCCAGGCCCTGATCTGGTTAAATGGTGCAGAGATAACACTTGATTCAATTCTTGAAGTGAGTATCCAGCTGACCAGCTTGTTATGGTATGGCAGTAATTCCACGAAGTAATGTGTGTAGAGATTATTGTCTGTCTGGTATTTCCCTTCACTTGCATTGATAGCATTTTCGAGAACTTCTTTTCCATAAATATCCTGCACATAGACACCATTTGGTCTCACCTGGGCAAGGCGTAAATTATTCTTTTTTTCATACAAGATCAGGCCATGTCTTTCAGGCAAATCAACATTACTTTCAGTGAGAAAGATATTTCCACCATAAATATCCGGAGCATGATCAAGGACGCGATCAATGTGTTCACCAACCAGGGTTACCCCCAGTGCACCAACCTGTTGATTGTTGTAGTAAAGCGGTACCAGGTAATCCATTAGCGGGAAATTAAATACCAGGTCATCATTCTGCTGGTTGTGGGGCAGACGTAAGGTAGTCACTTCATCACGTGGTAATGACTGAAGTTGCTGGATAAAGTCAGTGTCTCCGACTTCCTGCTCGACATAGTTTATACCGCTTAAGCTTTCATAAACGGCAGGACTTCGCTGTTTCTGTCCGACTTTGATCAAGGTATTGCCATTTATGTCGAGAATACGCAGGAAGAAGTTGCCCTGTATGATAGTTTGAAAGCCTTCAAAGAAATGATTGATACGCGAACGTCGAATATTAATGTCAGGTAATGTCTCACCTTTTTTAATAGCAGCCAGTAGCGGTAGCATGTTCGAGACGGCAGGTGCCTGGCTCATGCCGAGGGCAAGATCAGCATTGTTTTCCAGGTAGCGGCGCATTTCCGAGGCAAGGCTATCCAGGCTGGTATTGACGGTACGGGTTACATCTCGCTGGTAGCTGTACTCGGTAAAATAGGTGGCCGTAAGGGCCAGAACCGTTAACGGCACGATGGTGGCAAAGAAAACCCAGAAAAAGATACTTGAACGTATACGCACGATATTTTGTCAGCCGGTTTACACTTTATATTATAGAAGCTGAGTTTAACTGGATGCTCGTATAAGAGAAAAGAGTAAAAGCAGGGTGTTTACCTTATCAGGCATTGCGTATAATGCAGCCTGTAACAGGTGTTGGCCAAAATACGGGAACAAACATGCGTTTATGTGCATCTCAATGGTTATTAATTGCCGTGGTGGTACTGCTGGGGCTTAGCAGCATGTTATCCGGCTGCGGCAAAAAAGGCCCGCTATATCTGCCTGACGAACCTGCCAAACAGGCTGTTCCAGGTGCGAAACAGCAATAAGTTCTGAAATATTTTTATTTTACCGGGTTTATCTATGGACCATTTTGACTATCAACAGGGCCAGCTATTTGCTGAACAGGTTCCCGTTGCGGACATTGTCTCCCAGCATGGAACGCCTTGTTATATCTATTCGCGTGCTACCCTCGAACGTCACTGGCATGCCTTTGATGATGCGCTTGCCGGCCTGGATCACCTGGTATGTTATGCCGTAAAAGCCAATTCCAACCTGGCAGTATTAAACCTGTTTGCGAGACTCGGCTCTGGCTTTGATATTGTTTCAGTCGGTGAGCTGGAACGTGTCCTGGCGGCAGGTGGCAACGCTGCCAACGTGGTGTTTTCCGGTGTTGGAAAACGCGCTGATGAAATGCGCCACGCACTGGAAGTGGGTATTCGTTGTTTTAATGTCGAGTCAGAAGCAGAACTGGAATTGCTGGATCAGGTCGCCGCTGAAATGGGTGTGACCGCACCGGTTTCGATTCGTGTAAATCCGGATGTGGATGCGCAAACGCATCCCTATATTTCCACCGGTTTAAAAGAAAACAAGTTTGGTATATCTATTGATCGGGCTGAAACCGTGTATGCTCGTGCGGCACAGCTGAACCATATCAATGTTAAAGGCATTGATTGTCATATTGGCTCCCAGCTGACCCAGACAGAACCTTTCCTCGATGCCCTGGATCGAGTCCTGGTGCTGGTGGATAAACTGGCAGAACAAGGTATCACTATTCACCACCTGGACCTGGGTGGTGGACTAGGTATTTCCTATCATGATGAAACACCACCGTCACCGGCTGAATATGCGGGTGCCCTGGCTGAAAAGCTGGAAGGTCGTGAGTTTGAAATTCTCATTGAACCGGGGCGGGCTATCGCAGGAAACGCGGGTATCCTGGTAACAAGAGTCGAATACCTGAAAAACAACGAAGATAAATACTTTGCCATCGTTGATGCAGCAATGAATGACCTCATGCGCCCGTCTTTATACGGCGCCTGGCAGGCAATTATTCCTGTACAACAGCGTGAAGGTAATACTCAACTCTATGATATCGTGGGCCCGGTATGCGAAACGGGTGATTTCCTGGGTAAGGATCGTGAGCTGGTTCTTGAAGCGGGCGACCTGCTGGCAGTTCGTTCATCAGGTGCCTACGGGTTTTCCATGAGCTCCAATTACAATACCCGCCCACGTGCAGTCGAAGTCATGGTTGATGGGGATAAAGCTTTCGTGGTGCGTGAGCGTGAACAGATCACAGATCTGTTTGCCGGTGAAACAATCCTGGCGGAATAGAGTTTTCAAATGATGCAACGTATTCCTGAACCGGAACTGATGGACGATGAAGCACAGGCAGTGGCTTATGCCCGGGCTGACTTTGCCACGCCACATAATCACTTTATTGAACTATTCAGACAGAAGTTTCCTGATCTGAAAATTGATGATAGCGTTCTGGACCTGGGATGTGGTACTGCTGATATCAGCCGGCGCTTTATCCAGGCTTATCCAGCCTGCCAGATTCATGGGGTGGATGGGGCAAAAGCCATGCTGGATCTGGGCGAACAACTCAACCGGCAGGCCGGTCTGGGTCATTGCATCCAGCTAATAGAGGCATGCCTGCCAGGCGCAAAGATGCCACAGAATTTTTACCACGTGATTATCAGTAACAGCCTGTTGCATCACTTGCATGATCCCTTTGTGCTGTGGAAAACGGTTCAGCAACATGCCAAACCGTTTGCCCATGTATTCATCATGGACCTGGTAAGGGCAAAATCTGAAGAGCATGCAAAAGAACTGACCGAGCTCCATGCGGCGGATGAAGATCCCATTCTCAAGCAGGATTTTTATAATTCACTGCTGGCAGCCTTTACCCCCGATGAAGTCAGGCAGCAACTGGATGAAATGGGCTTATCCGGGCTGAAAGTGGAAGTGGTCAGTGATCGGCACATGATCATTTTTGGGCAATTGTGACTGGCAGGACACTCGAAAAATTGAATGGACATATGTCAACCAGGCCACATTTTGATACGTTTTTTTCAGAAATAGTGTAAATTTTGACCCGCATTTGCCGACAATATAAAAGGTATATGGCAGACATGGAGACGGGCGGCTTAATACCGTTCAAGTTATTGAAATATATTAACTACTTAGTTGGCCAATAATGACCGAAAATAACGTCAAATCAGCGACACCATTCAATATCAAGATTCCTGGCTACAAGCTCAAGCAATTACTGGGCAAAGGCGGGATGGCTTCTGTCTACCTGGCGGTACAGGAAAGTTTTGGTCGTGACGTGGCACTCAAGGTGCTGGCCCCGGACATGGCGCGCGACCCGGAATTCTCGGAGCGCTTTCTGCGCGAGGCGCAAATTGTCAGCCGCCTGCAACACCATAACATCGTTACCGTTTACGATGTGGGTATCCATGAGGGTTACCACTACCTGTCGATGGAATACATCCCCGGCAAGGAACTGCGTGAAGCCAAGTATGATGTTTCCAAGAAGGAAGTGGTTCGAATCATCAAGGAAGTGGCCAAGGCGCTCGATTATGCCCACAAGCATGGTTACATTCACCGCGATGTGAAACCGGAAAATATTATGCTGCAGGATGGTGGTGAACGTGTGGTGTTGATGGATTTCGGTATTGCACGTATGACCCAGGCCGACATGAGCATGACCAAGACGGGCAAGGTGATCGGTACGCCTCATTATATGAGCCCGGAACAAACCAAGGGTCTGGCCGTCGATCACCGTTCTGATATCTATAGTCTTGGCGTGGTGATGTTCCAGATGCTGGCCGGCCGCCTACCCTATGATGCAGAAA
>JARRJY010000069.1:13438-22469 GCA_037388705.1 Gammaproteobacteria bacterium | reverse complement strand
TAAATATAGTTGATATTTTCCTGCCTGAGCGAGGTTAGCATGGGGTTTTCAGGCTCGGGAGTTAAACCAGGCTCATAAATAACCATCACGATCAAAGCGATGATAACAATCAGCAGAACAAGATTAAGTAAATTACGCGAACTCATTGTTTGCGACGTTTTAACCAGATAAAAATCCCGCTTGCCAGTAACACTAATGGCAGGATAATTAGGAATAAGAACCCAATCGTGATGCCCATGGTTGTGCTTACGGTAAGTTCCTTGTCAGGTGCCACTGTCACGGGGATAGCAATGAAATTATCTTCATGGCTTAACCAGTTGAAAATATTGTAGCCAAGATCCTGGTTACCCTGGTTACCAAGGTAAGCATTAGAAAGAAAGTCACCATCACCCAGCACTACGATACGTTGTTGTGCTGGTTTTTCATCACTCGTTTTATGTTCCCGGGTTAATGCCAGGCCAATAGTTAATGGGCCTAGCTGCTCTTTATCCTTGTCATAGGAAATGGTGCCCTGTATGGCTCCTGTCTCGGACCAGCTTCGTGATACTGTCTGTAAAAATTCACTGGCTTCGGTATTATCCTGTTGCTGGTATTCGATCGCCGCAGCCTGGGGAAAGATACTCATGAAAGCAAAATCACGCACTATCGGGTGGTTATTGTAACGGTTTACCAGTGCAAAGGAGGGATCGCCGATGCCCAGTAGTTGAGTTGTGGGATCGACCACGACTCCTTTAACAAACTTGATGCCCAGTTGTTTGGCAACAGGTTCCAGTCCGAAAAGTTTACCGGGATCATGCAACCACAGGAGGTTGCCACCACTCTTTATATATTCTTCGATCAGTTTGACTTCACCGGGTAAAAGATCAACCTGTGGTCCGGCAATAACCAGTACGGCGGTATCTGCAGGAATTTTGGGTGTTTCGTTGAGAGTGATGGTGGAGTTTTTAATTCCTTTCTCCGCCAGGTGTTGTGAGAAACTGCCCAGATCAAAATTTGCACGTCCCACTGGATTTCGTTCACCATGGCCGCTGATAAATACTACGTGCTGTTCGCCGCTGCGCATCAGGCGTTGCAGGGTATTGGTAAGGATTTCTTCTTTTAATGACTGTACATGCTCTTTGCGGCCTTCGTATTCAACCACCAGTTCACCATCAACCGTGATACCCATTTGCCGGGTAATATCCGGTGCGGTATCAGGGTTGATATATGTTACTTCAATATCATCTTTATGCTTCTGGTAACGAGCAATAAATTCCTGAATAGTTTGTCGTGTGGTAAGCAGCTGGCTTTCACGGGCAAAGGCGGTAATGTGTACAGGCTTATCCATGCGCGACAATAATTTGGTGGACACTTCATTCAGAGTATTACGGCCGGTTGCTGTCCAGTCAGCATCAATATTGTAACGCTGTGATAACCAGGCCAGTATACCGACAATACCCAGGAACAGGATGATGAAGGTGACATTTTGGAACTTGAATTCGAGCCGGGTCTTTTTATTCATTTCCATCTTGCTTATCCCCCCATACGTTCTGCATCCAGTTTACGGATACTTAATACCAGGAAGGTGCTTATGAAAAGCAGGAAATAAATGACATCGGCCGAACTGAATACTCCGCGAGAAAGCCCTTCAAAGTGACGTAACATGGAAAGATAAGTGAGTACCCCGGTTGCCCCGGGGTCGCCAGCTTTACCGCCAGCCCAGTCAATGATCCATAACAACAGTAATACGCCGAAAGTGCTGATAGCGGCTACGGTGGGCTGTTGTGTTAGTGAAGACATATACAGGCCTACAGCTGCAAAAGCAGCTACCAGTAAAGTCAGACCTACAACAATTGAAGCCAGTAAGCCCATGTCTATTGTGCCGGCAAACAGTAATGACAACGGCATGGCTGTGAGCATCAGGGTCATGACAACCAGGAAGCCAACGATACCCAGGTATTTACCAATAATAATTTCTGACATGGATAACGGTGCTGATAACAATAATGGCAAACTACGGCTACGACGCTCTTCACTGATCAGGCGCATGGTCAATAATGGCACTACCATCATCAGGATAAATGCAGCGCTACCAAAGAGTGGTACTACCACCAGTTCGGTGACGCCCGGTGCACTTTCAATAACTTTAAGCCGGGCCTGCAAGGTGAGGAACTCATTTAGCTGGCTTAAGAACAGGTATGCCAGGATGAACTGGACTACGGCAAGAATAGCCCATGCTAAAGGTGATAAAAACAAGCTACGTAATTCGCGTTGAGCCAGTGTTAATACCATCATGCGACTTTTCCCTCGTTGCTTTGCTGTTCGGTGGTGGTGATATCAACAAAGATTTGTTCCAGGGTTTTGTGTTCGGGACTCAGTTCGAATAGTCCCCAGTTGTTAGTAGCCGCCACCTGCGCAACTTCTTCGGCGGGACTATTGCCTGGCTCAAAATGAAGACGCCAGCGGCCAGCCGATAAATCTTCAACCGACTTAACACCAGGGATGCTTTCCAGCTGACTGGTATCTATAGTGTCGTTATGCAAGCCAACAACAAGGCTTGATGAGAGCATACGTTGATTGAGATTACCAATCTTATCCGCGAATACCAGCTGGCCCCGATTGATGATCTGTACCCTATCACAGGTCATTTGTACCTCAGGTAATATATGTGTGGAAAGAATTACCCCATGTTCTTTACCCAGTTCCCTGATCAGCTCGCGAATTTCCCTTATCTGGATCGGATCAAGGCCGACTGTAGGTTCATCCAGTACGACAATCGATGGCGAATGAATAATGGCCTGGGCGATACCAACCCGTTGCTGATAACCTTTTGACAGGTTGTTGATAATGCGTTTACCAACCTGCTCCAGGCCACATCTTTGTTTGGCCCGCGTAACGGCATTGGTAATATGGTTCCTGCTGATACGGTTTATACGGGCACTGAAGCTCAGAAATTCATCAACACTGAGTTCCCGATATAGTGGTGGCTGTTCTGGCAAGTAGCCAATTTCCGCCTTGGCCAGTTTGGGCTGTTCCAGCAAATCAATGCCACCTATTTTTATAGTTCCCTGGCTGGGTGCCAGGTTGCCGGTAATGATCTGCATGGAAGTCGATTTTCCTGCGCCATTGGGGCCAAGAAAACCGAGAACTTCTCCCTGCTTTAATTCAAAGCTGATGTCAGATACCGCGGTTAACGGGCCATAATTTCGCGATAAATGCTCAACCTGTATTAATGTATTTGCCATCGCGTTACCTGTGACCTGATGATTTATTTTAAGTTATTATGCTAGCATGATTTATGAGGCACGATTATATGCAAGTCAGGCTATGTGACAAGTACGGATTCGACAAATCTGCACGTCAGCGGCGGCTGGAGTTATTTGGCCTGTCATCAGCAGATCATGCATTGGTAAGGTTACTACATGAAACTGTCATTTCGAATAACAAACAGCAGATTGTTGATCAATTTTACGACTTTATGCTTAATCATCCGGAGACTGCGGCCTTTATCAGTGGTACCGGCGTCGTCGAACGACTGAAACATACCCATACCCAGTACCTTGAATCATTCGGTATAGATTTTGAGCAGGAGGCTTATTTCGAGCGGTGTTTAGCAATTGGCCTGGCGCATGAGCGCATCGGGTTACCCTTCACGCTTTATCAGGCAGCTTATCGATTACTACAGGAGCTGATACTGGCTTATATTCCGGATGAATTCACTGATGAAGATAAAAAGAAACTGACACAATTTATCATCAATGTTTCCGGCCTGGATATGTCACTTGCCATGGAGACTTATCACAATACCGTGGTAAGCACACTGACTTCTTCTATCATAGATTTAAAGCAGGAAGAACAACGACTCTCCTCGAGGGCGAAGCAAGATACCCTGACAAAAGCGGCCAGCCGTGAATATTTACTTGCCGTGCTGCAAAACGAGCTTGATCTCACTGGCAAGCGAACAGTACCAAGTTGTATTGCAATTATAGATTTGGATCATTTCAAGAAAGTTAACGACAGCTATGGGCACCTTGTGGGTGATGAGGTGTTGAAGGGTGTCGTTGGACGAATAAAATCAAGAATGCGAAACCTGGATTTAATAGGTCGCTATGGTGGTGAAGAATTTGTATTAATTTTTCCGGCTACTGATCTGAGTAAGGCAGTTGATATTGTCGAACGTATTCGTCAACACGTGGAAAGTACACCTTTCCATGTTGATGAGTTTTCAATCCCGGTAACGATTAGTGCGGGTGTAACCACGGCGGTTAAAGAAGATTCCATCGATGAGATTATCATGCGGGCAGATCAACTTTTATACCAGGCAAAAAATGAAGGACGCAATCGCGTCGAATCTTAGGACTACCGGGCAACTCAATGAGTATTTTTCTTGGCGTCGATACTGGCGGTACCTTCACAGACTTCGTGCTATACCAGGATGGCAAGTTATCTACCCATAAAGTATTGTCCACACCAGATGCACCTGAACAGGCAATTTTAGAGGGGATACGTGAGCTTGGCCTGACGGACAAAAGTACTTTCTCAGTTGTACATGGTTCAACAGTTGCAACCAATGCGGTACTGGAAGGCAAGGGTGTTAATACGGTTTTCATTACTAATCGTGGTTTCAGGGATTTGTTAAGTATCGCGCGCCAGACCAGGCGAGAACTCTATAACCTGCAACCTGTGAAACCGTCCGTGCCTGTCAGGAAAGAATACTGCCTGGAAACGGGTGGCCGCTTATCGGCAAACGGTGAGGTTATTGAGCCAATCACTGAACGGGATATTCTGCAGTTAACAGAGCAGGTGAAAAAACTTGCGCCACAATCTGTTGCCATTAATTTATTGTTCTCTTACCTGGATGACAGTTTTGAAAAACAAATCGAAGCTGCCTTGCCTGAAAAACTTTTTATTTCGCGTTCCTCGTCAGTGCTACCAGAATTCAAGGAATATGAACGTGGCATGACTACATGGCTCAATGCCTATGTTGGTCCACTGGTTAAAGGTTATCTGCAGCGCCTTTCATCGGGTGCCACCAATGCTGATATTGCCGTGATGCAAAGTTCAGGTGGCACTATTGCTGCAGATCATGCGGGAGATGAAGCGGTACATATGTTGTTGTCAGGTCCAGCGGGTGGCCTGGCCGCGGCCCGTTATATGGGAGAGCTTACTGGTAGAAAGCGCTTGCTCACTTTTGATATGGGCGGGACCTCCACCGATGTGGCACTGATTGATGGAGAGTTACAACTCACCAGCGAAGGACACATTGGTGATTACCCCGTAGCGATCCCCATGGTGGATATGCATACCATCGGTGCCGGTGGCGGTTCCATTGCCCGTGTTGATGCCGGTGATATGCTACAGGTAGGGCCGGAATCAGCCGGCGCTTCACCGGGACCAGTTTGCTATGGAAAAGGAGGCGTTGAGCCAACGGTCACAGACGCCAACCTTGTATTAGGCCGGCTACGTCCGGATGCGTTTCTTGGTGGCGATATGTCGCTGGATGTTAATGCTGCCCGTAAAGCCATTAAACCTGTTGCACTATCAATGAACTTAACTATAGAGCAAGCTGCTAATGGCATAATTCGTATCGCCAACGAACATATGGCACATGCTTTACGTGTAATGTCAGTACAACGCGGAATTGATCCACGTGATTTAACCCTGGTCTCATTTGGTGGGGCAGGTGGTTTGCATGTTTGTGCTCTGGCGGAAGCGATGAATATGAAACAGGCGATGGTGCCAATCTATGCCGGGGTACTGTCTGCAATGGGGATGCTGGTTGCACCGCGTTCAAGACAACTATCACGATCAATTATCGGATTGCTGGATGAAATCGGTGAACAGTGTATTGAGGAGCAATTTTCACAACTGGCAGAGCATGGTTTGGCAGCATTATTGGCAGAAGGTATTGATGCAAAAACTATTCAAACGGAATTCAGCCTGGATCTGCGTTACCAGGGGCAGTCATACTATCTAAATATCCCCTGGACAAAAATAGAAACAGCGAAGCAAGCATTTCATCATTCACACCAGGGTCGCTATGGGCATTCAGAACTAAATCACGATCAGGTTATAAAAGGGCCGGCACTTATTACGGAAATAGTTTCCACGACTTTTATAGCGACAGGCTGGCAATCAAAGGTTGATAACATGGGTAACCTGTTACTTACTAACCAACAACATCAGGGTTAACGAGCATAATAAGATGAAATACTGGTTCACCTTGTTTTTATTATTGAGTTCATTTTCAGTTGTATCAGCTGATGATCGCTTCACAGAAAATATCTATACATCTGTAACATTATTATATTGGTGCACCTATAAAAAAGTACCTGTAAATAAAGAAGATATTGCTAAAGTTGCCGAAATTGATTTTAGTAATCCGAAAATCACGATAGACCTGGATGAGTGGTTAAGTTTGTTATCCTATGAAATCAATGGTGATGTTCTCACCATAATCAATGAATCAAAAATTATTTTTGATGGTAAAAATCAAAGTTCTATTGTCTCAAAATCAAGTACGAAATGTGATCCAAGAAAAATGCCTAATAAAAAAGTGGAGTAATAAAAAACCCGCCTAAGGCGGGTTTTTATTTAGAACCATTAAGAAAGCTTACTTGATTTTTGCTTCCTTGTAGATCACATGCTTGCGAACAACGGGATCGTATTTTTTGATCTCCATTTTGTCTGGCATGTTGCGTTTATTCTTGGTTGTGGTGTAGTAGTGGCCAGTGCCTTCACTGGAAACCAGCTTGATTTTATCTCTCATGGTTTATCTCCTTACACCTTCTCGCCACGGGCACGGATATCGGCCAGCACTGCTTCGATGCCTTTCTTGTCGATAACGCGCATGCCTTTGGAACTAACACGCAGGCGAACCCAGCGATTTTCAGACTCTACCCAGAAACGGTGAGTGTGCAGGTTCGGTAAAAAGCGGCGACGTGTCTTGTTATGAGCGTGGGAAACGTTGTTTCCGCTCATTGGGCGTTTGCCGGTTACTTGGCAGACTCTAGACATCTTCGTTCTCCAAAAATTCTGTCCTGTGACCCCACTGGTCACGTAAAAGAGGGCGAATTTTACGCAGATCAGCGTCGGGATACAAGGCCTGCCTTCAAGATTCCGGCCAAATTACACCTAAATCAGGCCCTGCTCGGTCAGGGCAACACTTTCCCCGTCACCTATGACCACGTGGTCCAGCACTCTCACGTCAATCAGATTCAGTGCATCCTGAAGACGCTGTGTGAGCTTGATGTCGGCCTGGCTGGGCTCGGCTACTCCGGAGGGATGTACAGTCGCGCCATTGATGGTGCCATGGAACAGTTCGTCATAGGCAATGACCCGGTGGCGGTTGTCGAGAAACAGGCAGGTAAACACCTCGTGAGGATAGTCTCTAAGCCGGGCCATTAAATACCGGCGTGTAGAGGCTGGATCACATAATGCGTCGCCACGCTCCAGAGTTTCTGCCATGTGTGGCGGCTCAGTTCCAGGATAGCCTGCAACTGGGCATATTTAGCGGTTCCCAGTCCTGGTTGCTGGCAGAGTTGTTCCTGGCTGGCATTCATTAGCCCGCGAAGACCATTGAACTGGCTGAGCAATTCTCGACCAATATCCACTGCGGTGTGGTTGCGGGTACCAGTGCGTAGAAATATCGCCAGCAGTTCAGCCTCGGATAAGCTATGTGGACCACGGTTAAGTAATTTTTCCCGGGGGCGTTCGGCCTCCGGCCAGTCTCTGATTGGCATGCTGACCTCCTTGTCAGGTATTCGATCAGTAAAAGATATTAAGATATTTGCTCTATGATGCAAATCAGGCTTTTCTTACAGAGTATTTACGACGTTTTTTGTTACACTCCATATAATATGGAACGATTGCAAAACAAACGTATTCTGCTGGGTATCACTGGTAGCATCGCGGCCTATAAAGCCGGGGAAGTTGTGCGCCGTTTAAGGGATGCGGGAGCCGAGGTGCGTGTAGTAATGACCGAGGGGGCGACTTCTTTTGTAACACCCTTAACTTTCCAGGCATTATCCGGCAACCCGGTACACCAGGAACTGCTGGATGCCAGGGCTGAAGCCGGCATGGGTCATATAGAACTTTCCCGCTGGGCTGACGCTATTCTAATTGCGCCAGCCAGTGCCGATTTTATTGCCCGCTTGCGCCAGGGACGTGCTGCCGATTTATTGACCGCCATTTGCCTGGCTAGCCAGGTGCCGTTGGCGCTGGCTCCCGCCATGAATGTCAACATGTGGGAAGATGAAGCAACCCAGGACAATGTGAAAACACTGCAAAAACGTGGCATGCTCATGCTTGGACCTGAACAGGGTGAACAGGCCTGCGGTGATGTAGGTAGTGGTCGCATGCTTGAACCTGTCACCATGGTACAGCAACTGGCAGAAATATTTTCTTCCGGCAGTCTGACCGGTAAAACCGTGCTGATTACAGCTGGCCCCACCCGGGAAGCCATCGATCCGGTGCGTTACATTTCCAATCACAGCTCGGGCAAAATGGGTTTTGCCCTGGCACAGGCCGCGGTTGAGGCGGGTGCCAGGGTTATCCTGGTCAGTGGCCCCGTGAAACTGGCAACACCACATCATGTTGAACGTATCGACATTATTAGTGCACAGGATATGTATGAAGCAGTCATGCAACAGCTCGATGTGGTTGATATTTTTATTGGTACAGCCGCCGTTGCGGATTATCGCCCGCGTAGTGTTGCCAGGGATAAAGTCAAAAAAGATAGTGAAGTGATGACCATTGAACTGGAGCGAACTACAGACATCCTGGCATCGGTCAAAGCACAAAAGCCGTCCGTCTTCTGTGTAGGTTTCGCTGCCGAGACACAGGAGCTGGAACATTATGCCAAAGGTAAACTGACCAACAAGGGAATTGAAATGGTCGCCGCCAACTGGGTTGGCCCGGCGGCTGAAAATACACAGGGAACCTTTGATAGCGATGTGAATGCGCTGAAAGTATTCTGGCAGGATGGGGAAGTTGAATTGCCGGTATCTACCAAGTCCCGACTGGCACGAGAGTTAATCAATTTAATTGTGCC
>JARRJY010000069.1:0-13423 GCA_037388705.1 Gammaproteobacteria bacterium | reverse complement strand
AAAAAAATATAAGATCAACTTAACAAATTGTTAATCATTTTTGTTTTCCGGACGCTATCAACAATAGTGGTGAAAACATGCTTGTATGTAAGGCGGGAGTTATGAGTCGAGTCAAGGTCAAGATTTTGGATCAACGTGTGGGTAAAGATATTCCATTACCTGAATATGCTACCGACGGTTCTGCCGGTATGGACCTGAGAGCCTGCCTGGATGAGAAACTGGAAATTAAACCCGGTGAAACACAACTGATACCGACTGGTATCGCGATCCATATTGATGATGCCAGTATGGCCGCGGTGATATTGCCACGCTCAGGACTGGGGCATAAGCACGGCATCGTGCTGGGTAACCTGGTGGGTTTGATCGATTCGGATTACCAGGGACAGTTGTTTGTCTCCTGCTGGAACCGGGGTAGTGATTCTTTTACTATTGATGTTGGTGACCGCATTGCGCAACTAGTATTTGTTCCGGTAGTGCAGGCAGGCTTTGATATCGTGGAAGATTTTGATGAGAGTCAGCGTGCTGCAGGTGGCTTTGGCCATACCGGTCGTGGCTAGGAATGTTAACAAATTATATTTTCAGGGATTTGCTCAAGGGGAATTAAGGCGTGGGAAGAAGAAGCTCTCGTAGAAGAAAAAAACGTAGTTCTGGCGGTAGTTCATCAGGTGGCCAGGGATTAACGTTTGTCAGTATTTTAGCATTTGTATTATTTTCACTTATTCTTGCGGTTGGTTTATTTGTAAATCAGGCGGATATGAGCCGCCGTTTACAGCAACAACAACAGGTTGTAGCAGAAGCAAATGCACAGCAGTCGGCTACTTCTTTGAGCAAACAGGTTACCTCCTATCAATACCTGATGGCTGGTATTGTCACCGATCCTTCCATTGAGCGGTTAATTCGCTCTGGTGATAAAGAAGCCATCAGTGAGCGACAGCAACAGTTAACAGGCCTGTTCCCGGATGCCTTGCAGGTAAGGTTGTTAGCTGCAGGGATTAAACTGGTCGATCGTTCAGTGACACCACACCTGAGTTTTGCCTGTCTTGATATGTTGCGCAACAGCGAAAGGTTACGAAAGGCACCCGCAGCAGAAGTGCATGTTTACGGGACTGACCAACAGCATATCGATATTGTTCAACCCATTATCAGTACGCAGGATAAACAGGTTATTGGTCATATGCAGGTGGTTCTGGATGTAAAACTGATCAAGCACTGGGTCAAACAGGCAGTCAATGATAATTATATTGAGTTGATTCAAAAGGCCGGTAAAAAGAAACCATTAGTGCTGGGGCGTGCAGGTAGTAGCGAAAATAAAGTTGCGACACCAATCAAGATTGATATTGAAGGAACACGCTGGTCCATTAATGCATGGGTACCGGCACGAATCAGTGTTTCAATATTTAACGTTACCTTCCTGACCATACTTGGCGTTGGTGTGGTATTAGCTGCATTTGTTGTTTTCATCCTGCGTCGTTCGGTCAGCAGGGCGATTACAGCTGATCTGGATAATTTCATACAGCTGGCCGTCCAGGTGATACGCGGCAACAAGGCGCATGAATATACTGTGAAAATGCCTGAATTCAAATCAGCCGTTGTACGTCTTCATAACATGCCGATGACCAATACCATGGAGCGTGAGCGTGATCATGATCCGAGTTCAATCGGTGTTAGTCACGAAGGACTTGAGCCCTCGCTTCCGGATAAAAGCTCAATCAGTATGGAAGAACTGGATAGCGATCTGGATGACCTGGATGATATCGGTGATGACGAACCTTCAGGAGATTACCCTGGAAAAAAGCCTGAAGCGCCAATAGCTCAGGGTGGGACGACGATCTCACAGGTATCTCATGCCGGCAATATACCACCAGCTGAAATATTCAAGGCTTATGATATTCGCGGCATCGTTGGTAAGTCCCTGACTGTCGATAGTATCGAAGTTATAGGTCGTGCTATTGGTAGCGAGGCCGCAAGTCGTGGTTTGAAGGTGGTGGCGTTCGGGCGCGATGGACGACTTTCCGGTCCTGACCTGGGCAAGGCACTGATTAAAGGTATCATCTCGACCGGTATCGATGTCATTGACGTCGGTATGGTACCGACACCAGCTCTTTACTATGCAGCAGCTGAAAAAGCGGCAGGCAGTGGACTGATGCTAACAGGTAGCCACAACCCACCAGATTATAATGGCATCAAGATGGTGCTTGGTGGTGAGACCTTATCAGGGGAAACGATTCAAAAGTTACGCGAGCGTATCGAGAACAATGATTTCACCACGGGTAATGGTAATTACAGCTCGATGGAAATCAAGGAACAATATGTTCAGCGTATCACCTCTGACATCAAGTTAAATCGTAAACTTAAAATTGTGGTGGACTGTGGTAACGGTGTGGCAGGCATCATTGCACCAACCCTGTTTAAACAACTGGGATGTGAAGTTATTGAAATGTTCTGTAACGTGGATGGAAACTTTCCCCACCACCATCCTGATCCCAGTCAACCGGAAAATCTGCGTGATCTAATAAATGGAGTCAAGGAAAGTAGTGCAGACCTTGGCCTTGCTTTTGATGGTGACGGCGATCGCATTGGTGTTATTAGTGGTGATGGAACAATCATTTGGCCTGACAGGCTTATGATGTTATACGCCGAAGATATCCTGAAACGAAACCCGGGTTCGCAGATTATTTTTGATATCAAATGCAGCAGCAACCTGATGAAATTTATCTGGGAGAAGGGTGGTGAGCCACTCATGTGGAAAACAGGCCATTCTTTAATAAAAGCCAAGATGAAGCAGACAGGTGCTTTACTGGCCGGTGAAATGAGTGGCCATATCTTCTTCAAGGAACGCTGGTATGGTTTTGACGATGCCCTGTATGCAGCGGCTCGCCTGCTTGAAATCCTGTCAAAAGATATGCGCAAGCCACGCGTTGTCCTGTCACATCTTGCTGATGCGGTGAATACACCTGAACTCAAGATCCATATGCCGGAAGGTGAACATCACAAGTTCATGGAACGCTTACTGGCAGAGGCAGATTTCGGAGATGCTAATGTGAGTATGATTGATGGTATTCGTGCCGATTATGCAGATGGCTGGGGGCTGGTACGCGCCTCCAATACTACGCCATGCCTGGTACTTCGTTTTGAAGGCCAGGATGAAGAAGCCATCAAGAAAGTTCAAACCCGTTTCCGAAAAGTATTACTGCTGCATTAAATATTGCCAAGGTACTTACCGAAGCGCTGCCTTATATCCAACGTTTCCAGGGTAAAACCATGGTCATCAAGTATGGTGGTAACGCCATGGTTGATGATGCCCTGAAGAAAGGTTTTGCCCGTGATGTTGTGTTGATGAAGCTGGTTGGCATGAACCCGGTGGTAGTGCATGGTGGTGGCCCACAAATTGGCAACATGCTGGAGCAAATCGGCAAGGAGAGTGAATTTGTACAGGGCATGCGGGTAACCGACAGTGAAACCATGGATGTGGTGGAAATGGTGCTGGGCGGGCTGGTCAACAAGGAAATTGTTAACCTGATTAACCGTCAGGGTGGGCATGCGGTCGGGTTGACTGGCAAGGATGGTGATTTGATTCGCGCCAAGAAGCTGACCTTTACCAAACAGGCGCCGGAAATGAATGCACCTGAAATTATCGATATTGGTCATGTGGGCGAAGTATCAAGCATAGACAGTTCGCTGATCGATATGCTGGTACAGGGTGATTTTATACCGGTTATTGCACCTATCGGTGTTGGTGAGGATGATGGTCAGTCATATAACATTAATGCCGATCTTGTCGCAGGTAAGCTGGCCATGACTTTGCAGGCAGAAAAACTGATACTGCTAACCAATACCGAGGGTGTACTGGACAAAGAGGGTAACCTGTTGACAGGTTTGTCCGCCAGGGAAGTCGAACAGTTAATTGATAATGGTACTATCCATGGTGGCATGTTGCCCAAGATAAAATGTGCACTGGATGCGGTACATGCCGGGGTGGGTACGGCTCAGATTATTGACGGTCGTGTCGAGCATGCGGTTTTGCTTGAAGTATTTACCGATCAGGGTGTAGGTACATTAATTAGAGGCTAACAACATGGAGAATGAAGCTCCTGCGAAAAAGCCTTCTCGCAAACAACAAATTCTGGAGGCACTGGCACAGGAACTGGAAAACAGCCCTGGAGAACGAATTACTACAGCAGGCCTGGCAAAGGCTGTCGGGGTTTCTGAAGCTGCTCTGTATCGTCACTTTCCCAGCAAGGCAAAGATGTTTGAAGGCCTGATTGAATTTATTGAAGATACCATCTTTGGCATTATTAACCAGATTCTCAACGATCAGGCTTCAGCGATAACACGTAGTGAAACAATTCTCAAAGTGGTGCTGGGCTTTGCCGAGAAAAACCCTGGCTTAACCCGCCTCATGGCTGGTGACGTACTGGTTGGTGAAACAGAACGATTGCGTCAGCGAATTAGTCAGTTTTATGAGAGACTGGAAACGCAGCTAAAACAGGTTTTGCGTGAAGGTGAAATGAGACAGGAAATTGCATCTTCCTTGCCAGTGCAACCAACTGCTAATCTTTTGCTGGCATCCATTGAAGGGCGTTTAAGTCAGTATGTACGCAGTGGTTTTAAACGTTCACCACTGGAACACTGGGATGATCAGTGGGCGTTACTGGCTATGGTTTTACAGCACCACTAGTTCCTTTATTACCTGATTTTATTCCCTTTAGCTCGCGAAAACGTTTCAGATCCATATCAAACTTGTCACTGGTTTCCTTCTTGGCCAGTTCCTTTTTCTTGATAAATTCTTCATTCTCCTTTATTTGGCGTTTCAGGTTGTCCATGTCTTTTATTAATTGGGCAGGAGGGTTTTCACCGCTGCGTTCATAGTCCGCGGCATTTTTTTCCAGTGTCTTCAGATCATTTTTCAGAACACTGGTATTGCTGCCAGTCAAATCAATAATGGCATCAATAGCCTGCAGGTTCTGTTTTTTTGCCAGCAAGAGGTCGTCTTCAGTGGTGTAGGTTTGCAGCAGGATTAGATCTTGACGTCGCTTGGCTGCTTTCTTACGTTCCTCGGCTTCACGAAGTTTATTTTGACGACGGATCTCATCCAGTTCTTCCTTGGCCGGATAAACTTTTACAGTAATACCCTTGTCATTGATAACTTCAATTCGCTTCTGGGAGTACTCTGGTGGTACAGCCTGGCCACATTCACGCACATTGTCCTTGTTGTACCAGCATTTTATTTCCGCATGAGCGGAAGAAAACGGAATTATCATTGCAACCAGCAGATAAAAGGCTGGTTTAAAGGTTTTCATTTCCATATGTTTATTAACCATAAAAAAACTGTTAATCAATTTACACATCCTAAAACAATAGTTACAGTCACCAGATGACGGATTATATCCTACTTTTTATCGTATCACTTATCGCCAACGCTTTTTCTGCTTTTGCAGGCGGAGGAGCCGGTTTGTTACAGCTACCGGTACTGATTTTTCTTGGCCTGCCTTTTAGTATAGCGCTTGCTACCCACAAATTGGCCAGTGTTGCTTTAGGTATCGGCGCTACTCTCAGACATTTTAGAGAAGGAACCGTAAAATGGCCATTTTCCCTGTTGTTATTTTCGACCGGGGTACCCGGGGTCGTACTGGGTGCCAGCATTATCCTGTATGTTCCTGACAGGGCAGCGGAACTGGCACTGGGAATTCTGACCATTGGACTGGGTATTTACTCATGGCTACGAAAAGACTTGGGCCTCAGTGAGAGAGCCAGCCACAGGGATAAAAAAGGGTATATTATTGGCGGTTGTGTCCTGTTTTTTATTGGCGCGTTAAATGGATCTCTGACCTCAGGTACAGGATTATTCGTGACTCTATGGTTGGTGCGCTGGTTTGGTATGGAATATAAAACTGCCGTTGCCTATACATTAGTTTTAGTTGGATTATTCTGGAATGGTAGCGGTGCACTAACATTAGGGTTATTGAGTAATATTAAATGGGACTGGGTACCTGTTTTATTGCTGGCTTCAGTGCTGGGTGGCTATCTTGGTGCACATATGGCTATTGTGAAGGGCAGTACCTGGATAAAAAGAACCTTCGAGGTTGTTACTATCCTGGTTGGCGCCAAGCTAATTATTGGTTAGTGATTATGAGATCACAGGCAAAAAAACTCCTTAAAAAACATAACAGGCTGATTCATTCAGACAACATGAAAGTCACTTCTCATGTGCAAAGACAGGAAAAAGACAGTGAGTGGTTCATTAATACCTTGATGATTGAAGGTTACGATGTTCCGTTTAAATATAAACGGAACAAGCGATATAAAAACCTCAAGGGAGCAAGAGTAAACCTGACTTATTACCCTCAAACCGAGAACGTTGCAGGTTTTGATATGGAAGTGATGAAGGTTGTTCGAATAAAAATCACGTAATTATTGATAAGAGAATCATTCTGGTGAAAACACTGGCTTTTGATATATATGGCACCCTGATTGACACGCATGGTCTTACGTTAACATTGCAGGGCATGACAGGTAACAAGGCAAGGGTTTTTTCTCAACTGTGGCGTGACAAGCAACTGGAGTATTCATTTCGTCGTGGCCTGATGCGTAACTACCAGGATTTTTCTCAATGTACCAGGGACGCTCTGGAGTATTGCGATTTAAGTTTAGGTACTGGTCTTAACGAGCAACAAAAACAAACTCTATTAAAAAGCTATTCCACCCTGCCTGTTTTTGATGATGTAAAAGAGGGACTGGAGTCACTTTCAGCCAGTGATAATAAACTTTATGCTTTTTCCAATGGCACACAATCAGCAGTAGAAAAATTGTTAGCCAATGCAGGTATTGAAAAATATTTCATCGATATTGTCAGTGTTGACGAAATAAAAACGTTTAAACCCAACCCCGATGTTTACCAGTATTTTTTACAGTGTGCAGATTCCCAGGCAAAAGAAAGCTGGCTGATTTCCAGCAATGCATTTGATATAACAGGTTCAATTTCGGCAGGCATGAATGCTGCGTGGTTGCAGCGCTCACCAGATATGATATTTGATCCATGGGATATCCAGCCGACAGTAACCATAACTAACTTGCAGAATTTGGATGCCGCTTTGCAGTAACTGTGTAGTTGTCCGCCTGATTTGTCGCACGATGTTTGTTATATTTAATATCTATGGAACCACAAAAAAATCATCTGGAAATTTTCTATCCAAGGCAAATCAAGTATTTGAGTGATTACCTGGCAGGACTGGTGCAGGGAAGATTGTGGCTCAAGGTCATTATTGGCATGTTGCTGGGTGTTATCACAGGTATTTTGCTTGGTCCATCGGCTGGCCTGGTAGAAGCCAATCTTTCACAGGTTATTGGCAACTGGCTGGCATTGCCCGGGCAATTGTTTCTGATTCTTATCCAGATGATCGTGATTCCTCTGGTATTTGCTTCTGTAGTACGGGGCCTGGCAGCAGGCGAAAACCTGGACCAATTGCGTCGTATGGGTTTAAGAGTCGCTATTTACTTTGTACTCACCACCACGGTTGCTATCAGTATCGGTATAGCCGTCGCACTGATTATTAAGCCAGGTAGTTATATTGATAGCCAGTTGATCCATGAGGCACTGAAGCCAGGACAGCTTGCGATCTTACTTCCGGATAGTAAAGTGCCGGCATTACCCGGACTGAGTGATTTGCCTCAGAAAATTATAACCGTGCTTCCGGCAAATCCATTAACTTCAATGGTCGAAGGGCAAATGTTACAGGTTGTTTTGTTTGCCATTGTGTTTGGCATGTCACTTGTCATGATGTCCGCACAACAGGCAAAACCATTGCTCGATGTGCTGGGTTCATTGCTGGAAGTTTGCATGACAGTAGTCCGGGTAGCAATGCGCATTGCGCCGTATGCCGTGTTTGGGTTGATGGCACAAATTACTACCAAAATTGGTTTAGAGTCTTTACTGGGTATGGCAGTGTATGTGGGTACCGTATTGCTGGCGCTGGGCCTGTTACTCTGTTTCTATCTTGTGGTGGTATTTTTTATCGGCCGTACACCGCCAGGTCAGTTTCTAAAAGCAGCACGTGAAGTTATGTTGCTGGCATTTTCTACATCCAGTTCTGCCGCGGTACTGCCGTTGACCATCAAGACCGCACAGGACAAGCTGAAAATAAAAAGTTCTATTTCGCAGTTTGTTATTCCACTGGGTGCAACCATTAATATGGACGGTACAGCTTTGTACCAGGGTGTGGCGGCTATTTTTCTTGCACAACTGTTTGGTGTGGATATTGGAATTGCTGGAATGTTATTGATTATTTTCACGGCGGTCGGTGCGTCTATTGGTGCGCCAGCTACACCGGGGGTTGGTATTGTTATACTGGCCATGGTTCTGGAGTCAGTGAATATCCCGGTAGCCGGTATCGCACTGATTATCGGCGTGGATCGTATTCTTGATATGAGCAGAACGGCAATCAATGTTTCCGGGGACCTTGTTGCCTGCAAGGTGATGGAACGCTGGTTACCTGATGATACCCCCGAAGCGGAAGATGTTAAGGTTGAAACAGCTAACCAGCAAGCCTGAGGCTGGTTAAATCCCGTACTGTGCGCGATAGGCTTTTATTGCGTCCAGGTAAGTAGCAAACCTGTTGTCCTGTTCGATATAGCTGATCAGGTTTTCCAGTTTAATAATGCTGGCAACCGGAATCTTGTATTCCGACTCTACTTCCTGGATGGCAGAAGTTTCACCCTGGCCTTTTTCCTGGCGATCCAGTGCGATAACCACACCTGCTGCCTGGGCACCAGCAGCATGGATAATGTCCATGGCCTCACGAATGGCGGTACCGGCTGTGATGACATCATCAATAATTAACACTTTACCTTGCAAAGGGGCGCCAACAATGTTGCCGCCTTCGCCGTGATCCTTGGCTTCCTTGCGGTTAAAGCTATACGGCACGTTGCGTCCATGCTGTTCACTCAGCGCAACGGCAGTGGCTGCAGCCAGCGGGATACCTTTATAGGCTGGTCCAAACAGCACATCAAACTCAATACCACTATCAATAATCGCCTGGGCATAATTTTGACCCAGTTTGGCCAGCGCTTCGCCCGTGTTGAACAGGCCGGCATTAAAAAAGTATGGACTGGTACGTCCAGATTTAAGGGTAAATTCGCCAAATCGTAGTACGTCCTGGCTGATGGCAAAGTCGATAAAAGATTTTTGGTAATCGCGCATATTCAGGTTCTTCAGGTGATTTAATTAAGAGTGGTGTATGATACACCTTAACGTATTTGTATTCTATTTGGGGATATCAACTAGATGAGAATAATCACGGTTAATGTGAATGGTATTCGTGCAGCCCAGAAAAAAGGTTTTTTTGAATGGCTAAGAAAACAGAATGCCGATGTGGTATGTATCCAGGAAACCAAGGCACAGGAACATCAACTTGATGATGAAATTTTTTATCCTAAAGGTTATCACTGTTATTACTTTGATGCTGAGAAGAAAGGTTATAGTGGTACAGCACTGTTTTGTAAGAAGGAGCCGGATACAGTAACGACCGGGTTGGGCTGGGAACATGTCGATACGGAAGGTCGCTATATCCAGGCAGACTATAAAAATATCAGTATTGCTTCTCTTTACCTGCCATCAGGTTCCTCCAGCCCGGAACGTCATCAGAACAAACTTAAATTTATGGATGAGTTTTTAGAAGATCTGAGAATCATGAAACGTAAACGTCGTGAATACGTGATTTGCGGTGATTTCAATACTGTCCATAAAGAAATAGATATCAAGAACTGGAAAAGTAATCAGAAAAATTCCGGCTGTACGCCTGAGGAGCATGTCTGGTGTGACAGATTGTTCGATGAAGTGGGTTATGTAGATGCTTTCAGGGCTATAAATCAGAATCCGGGTGAATATACCTGGTGGTCAAACCGTGGTAACGCAAGGGCAAATAATGTTGGGTGGCGCATTGATTATCAAATTATAACCCCGGGCCTGAAAGACAAGGTAAAATGCGCTTCAGTTTATAAAGAAACCTGGTTCTCTGATCATGCCCCGCTAACCATTGATTACGATTACGAAATCGAATAATGACTGAACCGGAAAGAAATCGGGTAAGTTGGCAGGATGCTTTCAAGGTATACAGCAAGCCGCGGGTCATTGGCATGTTGTTCCTTGGCTTTGCTGCTGGATTACCATTCTTACTGGTATTCAGCACACTGTCAGCCTGGCTTACTGAAGCAGGAACAAGTCGTGCAACAATTGGTTTTTTCAGCTGGGTAGGAATTACCTATTCTATAAAGTTTTTCTGGGCACCGGTTGTGGATCGTTTACCGCTTCCTTTTTTGACAAAGCTAATGGGTAAACGTCGTAGCTGGATGATAGTGGCCATGCTGGGTGTTGCGACAGGTTTATGCGGCATGGCACTGACTGATCCCTCCGCACATATTATGAGCATGGCAATTTTTGCAGTACTGGTTGCCTTTGCTTCAGCTACTCAGGATATTGTTATCGATGCCTATCGAATCGAGGCGGTTATACCTGAATACCAGGCAGCGATGGCGGCCACCTATATTCTTGGATATCGTCTTGCATTACTGGTGACTGGCGCCGGTGCATTGGCGATGGCTGATCAAACAAGCTGGATGAATACCTATTTCACTATGGCTTTGTTGACGCTGGTAGGTATTATTACCGTGCTTATAATTCGAGAGCCTGAGAGCAGTATCAACAAGGACACGATTATGCGCGAGCAGCGCGTGATTGATTTTATGGAACGATCCGCACACTTGCCTGAAAAATTGCGTACCGCCATGGCCTGGTTTATCGGTGCAGTAATTTGTCCGTTCACTGATTTTTTTCAACGCAATGGTTCATTTGCGATTGTTATGCTTTTGTTTATCAGCCTGTTTCGTATCAGTGATATTACGATGGGCGTCATGGCTAATCCTTTTTATCTTGACCTGGGTTTTAGTAAAACGGAAATTGCATGGGTAGCAAAAGGATTTGGTTTTGTTATGATGTTAATTGGTGCCGCTACAGGTGGCGTGATGGTAACGCGGTTCGGGATTATGCGACCCCTGTTACTAGGTGCGATACTGGTAGCGGCGACCAACCTGTTATTTGCTTTCCTTGCAAAGATTGGCGCTGATTTATCTTTCCTTATTGTTGTGATCAGTGCAGATAATTTCAGTGGCGGCCTGGCAACAGCTGTATTTATTGCCTATTTATCCAGCCTGACAAATACTGCCTATACTGCAACCCAGTATGCACTGTTCAGTTCATTGATGACGCTGGTGCCTAAATTTCTTGGTGGTTTCTCGGGCATTATTGTGGAACAACAGGGCTACTTTTTCTTTTTTGTTTATGCCGCTGTAGTGGGTATACCCGCAATAGCCCTGGTAATGTATTTAATGAAACACCAGAAACTACAGCAGCAAACATGATGCCGGCTGAAATTTCCTATCTGAGTGCATTTCTGATCGGCTTGCTCGGTGGTGTCCACTGTGTTGGTATGTGTGGTGGTATTGTTAGCGCCCTGACCATAGGAACAACACCACAGCAATCAACACCCTGGCGATTTCTATTAGCCTATAACAGCGGGCGAATCATCAGCTACTCACTTGCGGGACTCATTGTTGGTGGTCTAGGTGCACAGCTGACAACATTACATGAAGTACAACTGGTATTAAAACTACTGGCTGGTTTGTTTATGATTGCGATGGGGCTTTACATCACCGGGTGGTGGTTTGGTTTAAGTAAAGTTGAACAGCTTGGTGGAATAGTCTGGAAACGCGTTCAGCCATTGGGTAATCGCTTTATACCTGTACAAACGATAATGCAGGCAGGATTGCTGGGTATGCTATGGGGCTGGTTACCGTGTGGACTGGTTTATAGTGTGCTCATCTGGACTTTATCGGTGAACAGTGCCTCTGAGGGTGCTTTGTTATTGCTGAGTTTTGGACTGGGAACATTACCTAACCTGTTAGCTATGGGGGCGTTTGCTATTGGCGTGAAACAGTTTATGCAAAAAATATATATCAGGCGAACTGCAGGCATACTGGTGATCTTATTTGGTGTTTACCAGATACTTGTGCTTGTTATAAGTTAAGCCGGTTCTGATATGACCTGTTTTGTTTGATGAGCAAACTGGGGATCAGGCATACCAAGATGATAACCCTGACCATAATCAACGCCAAGTTTCCCTAGTAATACGCAAATTTCTTCATTTTCAACAAACTCTGCGACTGTCGTTATGTTCATGCCATTGGCAAGATCGCTCATAGCCTTGACGATGATTCTATCGAATTCGTTAAGATGAAGATTGCGAACAAAACCACCATCAATTTTAATCATGTCGACAGGCAGGTTTTTCAGGTAATGGAAAGATGAATAGCCTATACCAAAGTCATCCAGGGCAAAGCGACAACCCAGCCCTCTTAACGATTCAATAAAATTGCGAGCCTGGTTAATGTTTTCTACCGCCGCTGTTTCTGTAACTTCAAAAATTATAGAGGCGGGATCGGCGTTATATTCTTTGATGGCGCTTTGTACCAGGTGCATTACTTCATGATGTCCAAAGTGACGACCTGACAGGTTTATTGCAATACTTACCGGTTGACCTGTTTTTATTGAATTAGCCTGGGCTTCGATCGCCTTGCGCAATACCCATTTATCAATTTCATGAATAAGATTAAAGCGCTCGGCAGTATCAAGAAAAGCACTGGGGAAGATTAGTTCGCCATCATCATTCATACGCAGTAATGCTTCATAGTGAACAATTCTTCCCGAGTTAATTTCAATGACAGGTTGATAATGTAAAACGAAGAGGTCCTCTTCGAGTGCTTTGTGGATACGGTCTTCCCAGTGTACACGGTTTTGCATATTTACAAGTTCGGTATCATTTTCCTGGTATACGTGTACCTGGTTACGACCATTACGTTTTGCGGTATACATAGCAGCATCAGCCTTGGCAAGCAACTCACTGGGGGATACCCCCTGGGTAGGAAACAGGGTAATTCCTATACTGGCACTTATACGCATTGATGACTCAACCGGAAGAACGACTTCTTTTTGCAGAATCTTTATGAGATGTTCGGCGACTTTCACTGCACTTTCCTTGTCAGCTCGTGTTAGCAAGACAGCAAATTCATCACCCCCCAGACGTGCTAACACATCTATCTCACGAACTGCTGAACTTATACAACGTGAAATCGTCAGTAAACAATCATCGCCAGCCTGGTGTCCCAGAGTATCATTAATATATTTGAACTCATCAAGATCGATAAATAACAGGGCTCCTTGTTGATTAAAACGTTTTGTATAGGCAATCTGGTTATCCAGTTCTTCCTGAAAGCGGCGGCGATTCAGTAAGCCGGTGAGAGCATCGCGTTCAGCCAGGTAGATAATACGCTCTTCACTTTTCTTCTGTTCACTAATATCAAGCATAATTCCGCG
>JARRJY010000068.1:0-16900 GCA_037388705.1 Gammaproteobacteria bacterium | reverse complement strand
TTTTGGCCATGCGGCGAGTACCACACGGGGGCTCAGCAGACCGGCGCCAACGGCAACAGCGACCGCGGAGCTGGCTAGTGAACCTTTTAAAAATGTTCTACGTTGCATTGTTTTCCTCCAAAGAATAAGGGGGTGCTTTTAATTATTAGAGAGTTAATACCCATTCAGTAACAGCATCGATTTCTTTTTCAGTCAGAACGCCGTGTTTACCAAATGGAGGCATCATGGAATTTGGATTTGCTTTTGTCGCATCCCAAATCTGTGCACGTAACTTAGCTTTGTCTGGAAAACGTGCTTTCATGGCAATGAACGGTGGTCCAATGTTGCCTGCCAGGTGAGCACCTTTGTAGTCATGACATGTAAAACAGTTGCCTTTCTTACGATTTTCAGCAACTTTTTTACCTTCTTCAACGATATCTGCTGAAGCAACACCAGGCACCAGAGCCATTGAGCTCAAAAGTGCAGCAATAGTGCTAGCAGCAGCGATGATTTTGGCGGGTTTCCGCATGGTCTCCTCCTCAATCAAGAAAGGTTAGGTTTAAGGTTCAACCCAATAAAATAGATTGAATATTATTAGTTTTATATTTGCACATTTGCTTATGTGCAAATGGCTATTGGCCATAGCATACAGGAAAGACTGTATATCGCAAGCCTTGTGTATGTAGTTTAGTTTATAAGTAATTACTTATAATCTTTTATATTTCTATGATGAGAAACATTCAAACTACTGATCACTTGATTCAAGTATTTCTTGTTGGAATTGTTTCTGGCGTGCTTCGATTCGACTACGTTGATAGAAGTTTGCATTTTTATCTTTCAAGGCAATCTTGAGTTGTGTCAGGGCCTGGTGTATTTGGCCAATGTGATAGTAATACTCGGCTTGAGCAATATGCCTGTTGGTGGAGTGATTAAGTTGTCCTTCAGCCTGTGCTAATAACTTATAGAAGGCGGGGGTAGCGGGGGTGTTTCTTAATATCTTGTTTAAAATCTCTATGGCAGCTTTTGGTCTTCTGTTGGCCAGCAGAGTTTCCACATACTGTAGTGTTAAAGCCTCGTTATTGGGATAAATACTCAGTGCATTTTCATAAATGCGAAGAGCGCTTTTTGTATCGCCCGCCAGTTGTCTTTCTCGGGCATGTGCCAGCTGGTAAGCAATACGTTGTGGATCAGATTTTACTAAACGCTGAATAATATTTGCCGCTTTTTGGTGCATGTTGTTTTCCAGCAGGGCAAGTGCATAACCATATTGTTCAGCAGTTTTATCGGCATAACGCCCGCTTTTGAGGTTTTCTTCGAACTGGAGCAATATTTGTTTCGGGTTTTGACTGGTAAGTACTTTTAGTCTTGAGCGAATAAGATGGAAATCAAATTCATTTTTTAAACTGGCACGTGGATAGCTTGCTGCACGGTTTTTGGCATCCGCGGTACGGTTTTTACTGACCGGGTGGGTACGTAAAAACTCAGGTGCTTGCGGACCGTATAACCTTGATCGATTTTGTAACGTGTCAAAAAAGTCAGCCATGCTGTAAGGGTCGTACCCGGATTCGGCCAATAGTGCGATACCGATGTGATCTGCCTCCTTTTCATTTTCACGGGTAAAGTCGATCTGTTTCTGAGCTGTGCCGGCGGCCAGGCTGGCCATGGCGGCTTCGCCCACTTCGTTATTTTCCGACCCCAGAACTATGGCGGCAATGAGTGCGGCCATAACAGGAATATTGCTTTCCTCTGCCAGGTTGTAAGCTCTCGCGTGGTGGCGCTGGGTAATGTGGGCAATTTCATGAGCAACTACGGAGGCCAGTTCACTTTCAGATTGGCTGGATAAAATCAGACCGTAGTTAATGCCGATAAAGCCACCGGGCAATGCGAATGCGTTGATTTGAGCATCATTGATTATAAAGAATGCAAAATCCTTGTGCTCAGCTCGACTGTGCGAAACCAGCTGATAGCCAAGTTGATTGATATATTCGGTGGTGAGAGGATCATCAAGGATTCCCCCGGCTCGACGAATATTACGGATAACACTTTCACCGGTACGACGTTCCTGTTCAGGGCTCATGCCAGTTGCGACACTGTCTCCAATGCTGGGTAACTCCAGGTTCTGGGCCGGAAGTGATGGAGAAATGAGCAATATATAGAGAATGAATAATGTCTTTTTAATGTACGGCATTACTGGGGATTATCCTGAATACGAAATCTTGCTGATTTAAGACCACAAATTGAATAGAGGTTCAAAATTATTTCACTTTCATGCTAACTGATTTTATTGCATAAAGCCAAACCTGAGCTGCTTTTTTCATATTAATAAGTTGCTTAAAAACAATAACTTGGCTGTGTATTTTAAAAATAATTTTCAAGAAAAACACCTGGAAATTTACCAGGCCCCCTCACTGCATCCACCGATTCATACATAAAATCTGGTTGTTTTCTTACGGTAGTTGTCATATAAGTAATATATTGATTGCTAATACACCCTGCAACGCAAGGGTGGTAGAATATTATTACCCCAAGAAAAATACGAGTGAAGGAGAAACTTCCAATGGCAAACTTTGATCAAGAATTAGACGCAACAGGTTTGAACTGCCCACTGCCAATATTGCGTGCAAAGAAATCATTAGCAGGTATGGACGCTGGCCAGGTTCTGCACATCATTGCGACTGATCCAGGTTCAGTAAAAGATTTTGAAGCTTTTGCCAAGCAAACAGGCAATGAACTGATGGAATCTAACGAAGAAGGTGGCAAGTTCACTTTCCTGATTAAGAAAGCTTAATCTTAAAGTAAGATCATAAAAAATGGCTGTCACTTAGACGGCCATTTTTTTCTATACTATACAGAACAAACCTGAATATCCGTAAATTCAAAGAACCCCCCCGTGAGTTTGAATGTATGAGGATGTACTGATGAGCGTTGTCACCCCAATCCAGCAAAAGTACTCAGAAAGCGAGTACACCGAGCTAAAGGCTCTGTTATCTGATTACCCGGATTTGACAGAAAACGCGGATCCACAATGCTGGGATATGCTGGCCGGTGCGAGACTGCAAACTATTGAAGCAGGAACAGTATTGTTTCATGAAGGTATGGTATGTGAGCACCTGATGCTGATTGTTGAAGGTTGTGTCCGAGTTTATAAAGAATCTGAAGAAGGGCGTGAAGTCACACTATACCGCGTCGAGCCGGGCCAGTTATGTATTCATAATTTGAATAACCTGGTAGATGGTATTCAGTATCCCATTATGGCGAGAACTGAAACCGAGTTACGTGGCCTGGTGATTTCCCGACCGGCTTTTAAAAAAGCACTGGATGAATCAGCCAGTTTCAGAGGTTACGTGTTGCGGACTTTAACGGGACGCTTGTCTCACATGGTTGATTTGATCTCAGGTTTTGCTTTTGATCGACTGGATTTACGTGTGGCTGTCTGGCTGGCAGAACAATTTGAGCGTTCTTCAGGACATCCGATCAAGGTTACGCATAATGACGTGGCGGATGAACTGGGGACTACCCGTGAAATGATCAGCCGTATTCTCAAAGACTTTGAACACAAGCGTTGTATCCAGTTAGCCAGGGGCAAGATTCACCTGGTCTGTAAGCATACGTTAAGTCTTGTCAGCCAGGGAAAGGTAAAAGGACGAAAGGATTTAGCGCACTAGTTTTTTATATTCACAATTCAATAAAAAACCCGGCTAGGCCGGGTTTTTTATTTTGTATATAGGACGATTAGAATTTCATGCTTGCTCCAACTGAGAACAGATCAGCACTTGACTCATATTCACCGTTAAATGCAAGGGTGCCATTAGCGTCAGTATTAGGTGCGGTAGTGGAGTTATAGTCACGATCATCCAGAGTGACTCGCATATAACTGGCTTCGAGTGTCCAGTCACCATAATCATGTGTTACACCTGCACTTACCAGGTCACGATCATTTCCTGGCACCCGAGCTGAGAAGTATTTATCAGTCACACCTTCGTCAACAGAATAGCCGAATAATAGCTTGGTCTTGTTATTCAGTTGATAGATAAAGCCGAGGCGATAGGCTGTTACATCGTCCCATTTGCTTGTTGAAGTGATAAGTTCTGCTCCTGCAGCATCGGTTACTTTGATTTTGTCAAAGCTGCTCCAGCCGGTTTGTTCGATATCTAACTCAATACCCAGTTTGTCATTGACCTGGTAGTGAGCTCCAAGTTGTAGTAAGTCGGGAAATTCAACGGAAGTACGAGCTGCAAGTGCACCACTACCAATTCCGGTAGCATCAAATGAACCGGATATATCAACATCAACACTGGTACGATAGGAAAGCCCCAGGCTTAACGCGCCGATTTTCTTTTGTACGCCAAGGTTAAAACCAAACCCGGTACCTGAGCCATTTATTTTTAGAGCCTGGGTATTAAGAACCACATCCATAACATCATAATAATTAATACCAAAAGCAACACTGGTCGAATTATCAATTTTGTATGCCAGGTTTGGATTAAGGTTAACCATCTTAATTCTGCTTAATTCGGGCTCTACAGGATCAAGCGGGCCGGCAAAAACCGGAAAGGTTTCATCTGGCCATTTTGTTTCTAATCCAAAGGGAGAGTTTATGCTAAGACCAAATGACCAGGGACCATTGCCTCGTGCCATAAAGAACAGGTTTGGGATCAAAAAGCTGTCTTCACCGGCATTATCCGTCTTGGTTCCACCATCAGGGGTAACCGTCAAATCATAATTTAGCATGGTTATTCCCGCTGCCAGTGCTTTACCTTCATGAAATGACATGCCAGCGGGATTGTAGGGTAAGGCACCTATTTCAGTTGTATTGGCAACTAACGCGTTTGAGGTGCCAATACCGACTGTAGATACTTCGGGTAAACGAAATCCTGAAGCCAGAGATATACTCGAATAAGCAACCCCAATAGTGATAAGTAATGCAGATGTTTTGATTATTGATTTTGGATAAGCCATTTTTCTTTTCCCCTACTAAAATCCTGAATTATTAAATAGTCATTCCATGTGGTATTTTTTTCTAGAGTTTACATGAATTTTCACATAAATCATGCATAACTACATACTCGATATCCCTGGTCTAAAATGTGTAATATTTCACCTTTATGTACGTAAACGCACTGAACTAGTTGTGCAAATACAAGCAAAATTACCCATAATTTTTACTAGTACCTGACTATTTTAAGAAGGAAACCAAGTAATGAGCGAAAAGAAAATGGCAATTATTGCCACGAAAGGCACATTGGACTGGGGTTACCCTCCCTTTATCTTGGCCTCAACGGCCGCAGCTCTGGGTTATGAAGTGCAGATTTTCTTCACTTTTTATGGCCTGCAGCTTTTAAAGAAAAAAATGAACGTGAAGGTCAGCCCGTTGGGTAACCCGGGTATGCCAATGCCGATGGGCATGGACAAGTGGTTCCCAACGCTGTTTACCGCTCTTCCGGGTATGGAAGCCATGATGACAGCGATGATGAAATCAAAAATGAAATCAAAAGGTGTTGCCAGCCTGGAAGACCTGCGTGAACTTTGCCAGGAAGCGGATGTAAAAATGATTGCCTGCCAGATGACTGTTGACCTGTTTGATATGGATTCTTCAGCCTTTATTGACGGCATTGAATTTGGTGGTGCCGCGACATTCTTCGAGTTCGCAGGTGATACTGATATTTGCTTGTATATCTAGGATTTTACTGTAATTTTAAGCAACATTTTGAGGAGTTCAAAACATGAAATTTACTAAGCACATTATTGCCAGTGCTGTTGCACTGGGTCTGGCAGCCCCGATGGCGGCTATGGCAACCAATGGTTACTTTTCCCATGGTTACGGTACTAAGAATAAAGGTCTTGGTGGTGGTGGTGTCGCATTACCACAGGATGCGATGGCTGCGGCAACAAACCCGGCGGGTATGGTTTTCGTCGGTGAGCGTATGGACCTTGGTCTTGCAATCTTCAGCCCAAATGATCGTGGATATGAAGCAGTTGGTGGCTCACTTGGTGTGGGTCTAGACCTGGAGGAAGGTAAGTACAACAGTGATGACGATGTTTTCTTTATTCCTCATTTCGCTCGTAACTGGGCGTTAGACCAAAACAGTACCATTGGCTTAACAGTTTATGGTAACGGCGGCATGAATACTTTCTATAAAGCCAATATGTACCAATTTTCCGGTGGTACTTATTTTGCAGGAAATGCTGGCGTAAACCTCGAACAGTTATTTATTAACACTTCATATTCTAAAAAAATTGATGCCAAGTCATCATGGGGTGCAAGCTTAATTCTTGCACATCAACGTTTCAAAGCAGATGGTTTAGGTGCCTTTGGTGCAAATGGTTTTTCAAATGATCCGGCACATCTTACAAATAATGGTGTAGATACTTCTAATGGTTTTGGTATCAAGTTAGGTTGGCAAGGTGAAGTGAGTCCTGGTTTAACTTTGGCTGCTTCATACCAGTCTGAAATGGATATGTCAGAGTTTGATGACTATGCGGGTCTGTTTGCTGAGAAAGGTGATTTTGATATTCCAGCTACATGGACCATTGGTTTAGCTTATGATGCGCCAAGTGCAGGAACATTCACTTTCGACGTTCAGAATATTGCTTATAGTGATATTGCCGCTATTGCTAACCCTTTAATTCCAAATCTTGTATCTGGACCAGGAAATTTAGGTACAGGTAATGGTGCTGGCTTTGGTTGGGAAGATATCACTGTTTATAAGCTGGGTTACCAGTGGACAGCTAACAACATGACATGGCGTGTTGGATATAACAAGGGCGATAATCCGATTCCTGATAGTGAGGTGTTATTTAACATTCTGGCTCCAGGTGTAACAGAGGATCACTATACCTTTGGATTTACCATGCCGACCGGAACAGACAGTGAGTTCAATTTCGCTGCCATGTATGCACCAGAAGTAACAATCAAGGGACCAAACCCACTGGCTGCAACTCCACAAACTATAGAGCTCTATATGAGTCAATGGGAACTGGAAGCCAGCTGGGGCTGGAAATTCTAATTCATTATTGTTGAGTTAGGGATCAAGGCCATGGATTCACCTAGTTTCCATGGCCTTTTTTAATATAAAAATTAAATCTTAGAAGGTTTGTAAAATGAAAACGAACAAACTTGTTTCTATTGTTACTGCATCTTTACTAGTGCTTGTGTCAATGACAGCCAACGCGGCGTTAAAACCATTTGTACTGGCAAGTATGGAAAGCGGCAGTAAAGCGGATGTGGTTACTGCAACTAAAAAGAAATTGACTGATGGTGGTTTCAAGGTCGTGGGTGAGTATTCTCCCTATGACAGTGTCACGATTATTGGTGTTACGAATGATGCCTTAATTGAAACCGCTGCAAAAACCAAGTTCGGGGCTTTTGGTGCCGTTCAGCGTGTTACCGTTACCAAAGGCAAGGACGGTGCTATACAGGTTGGTTTTACCAACCCCGTTTACTATGGCAATGCTTACCGTATGAAAGGGGACCTGTCTGGCGTTGCAGACCAGTTGGCAAAAGCCCTGGGCAAGCAAAAAGACTATGGCTCAGAAAAAGGTAAAACAGCTGATCAATTAAGCGATTACCAGTACAAGTGGTTGATGCCTTACTTCACGGATCGCCTGGTCCTTGCTGAATATGGCAGCCATTCCATGGCAGTTAAAGGGGTTGAAGAAGCCCTTGCTGCGGGTAAAGGTGCGGTAACTAAAGTTTATCGTGTCGATATCCCTGGCAAAGACACCACGGTATTCGGCGTTCATATGAAAGGCGCCGATGAAGATGACTGTAGTGGTGATAAGTACATCATGGATCGCATTGATTTCAAGGATGTGAAGTCTTCAGGTCACTTGCCGTATGAGATCGTTGTAGCAGGAAAGAGCGCCTATGCCTTACGCGCAGAATTCCGTATTGCGATAAGTTTCCCTGATTTGTCCATGATGGGCAGCAACAGCTTCGCTTCCATCATGTGTGCACCTTCAGCCATCGAGGAAGCACTGACCAAGGGAGCAGGTGGCGAAGTGGAGTTTTAGTTTCATTTTCTTGAGTCTTACATGCCTCACTCAAGCCCGCCATTACCCTGTATATGGCGGGTTTTTTTCTTTTCAGAACGGCACTCAATACCCGGCTAAGCCATTCACTTTCAATGCATTTTCCCCCCAGATCGGTTAAGCTTGGGGCCCGCTTGGACAGCTGAACCGGACTAATTTGCTGTTTGTGCGATTTCGGAAAAGTTATTGATTTTACAGACAAAATTAACAAGTAGAGGATAACCATGTTCAGTCAAGATATGAAAATTGCTGGTTTTGATGATGAACTCTGGCAGGCAATTGAAAAAGAAAAAATCCGCCAGGAAGAGCACATCGAACTGATTGCCTCGGAAAACTATACCAGCCCCCGTGTAATGGAGGCACAGGGTTCTGTCTTGACCAATAAGTATGCAGAAGGTTATCCCTCCAAACGCTATTACGGTGGTTGTGAAAATGTTGACGTGGCAGAGCAACTGGCGATTGATCGTGTAAAAGAACTTTTTGGGGCGGACTATGCTAACGTTCAGCCGCACTCTGGTTCACAGGCCAATGCTGCCGTTTATTTCGCACTGTGTGAACCGGGTGACACGATTCTCGGTATGGCCCTGGCGCATGGTGGTCACCTGACGCATGGCGCCAAGGTAAATTTTTCCGGCAAGTTATTCAACGCGGTTCAATATGGCCTGAATCCTGAAACGGGTGAAATTGATTATGAACAGGTTGAAGCGCTGGCGCGTGAACATAAACCGAAAATGATCATCGCCGGCTTCTCCGCTTATTCTCGTATCGTTGACTGGCAGCGTTTCCGTGATATTGCCGATGAAGTAGGTGCCTACCTGTTTGTGGATATGGCGCATGTAGCCGGCCTGGTGGCGGCGGGTGTTTACCCAAGCCCGGTTGCCATTGCTGATGTTACAACTTCTACAACACATAAAACCCTGCGTGGTCCACGTGGCGGTATTATCCTGGCCAAGTCCAATCCTGACCTTGAAAAGAAATTAAATTCGCTGGTTTTCCCTGGTACACAGGGTGGTCCCTTAATGCATGTCATTGCTGCCAAGGCGGTTGCTTTCAAGGAAGCACTTCAGGATGACTACAAAGTTTATCAACAGCAAGTCATCAAAAATGCACAGGCCATGGCAAAGGTATTCATTGACCGTGGTTATGACGTGGTCTCTGGTGGTACTGATAATCATTTATTCCTGGTGAGCTTTATTGAAGCGGGTTTAACCGGGAAGGAAGTTGATGCCTGGCTTGGGGCAGCGAACATCACGGTTAACATGAATGCTGTACCGAATGATCCACAGTCACCGTTTGTAACCAGTGGAATTCGAGTTGGTACTCCCGCAGCCACGACTCGCGGGTTTGGTGAAGCAGAGTGTACGGATCTGGCTGGCTGGATGTGTGACGTGATTGACTCGAAAGGTGACAAAGCAACGATTGATGCAGTCAAAGCCAAAGTCCTGGAAGTTTGTAAACGTTTACCCGTCTATAGATAGGATCTCACTAGCCTGTTATGCACTGTCCATTTTGTGGAGCCCAGGATACCAAGGTTATCGATTCCCGATTAGCCAATGACGGCACCATGGTACGCCGTCGACGTGAATGTTTAACCTGTAACGAACGCTTCACAACATTTGAAGGTGCCGAGCTGGTTATGCCGCGTATCGTCAAGAACGATGGCAGGCGTGAACCCTTCGATGAAGAGAAGTTACATGCCGGTATTCAGCGTGCACTGGAAAAACGACCGGTTGGTACCGAAGAAATTGAAACCGCGGTAAGCCGTATCAAAAAACGATTACGTGCGACCGGTGATCGGGAAGTGCCTGCCCAACAGCTTGGTGAGTGGGTTATGGATGAGCTCCGTGACCTGGACCAGGTTGCATACGTCCGCTTTGCTTCTGTTTACAGAAGTTTTGAAGATGTCAGCGCATTCCAGGAAGAAATCGAAATGCTGAAAAATGTCCCTTCACCGGAACTGAAAAAGAAACAGCGCTCGTTGTTACCCGAGGATGAGACCTAGTGTCACAATATAGTGGCAAAGATCATGAGTTTATGGCACGCGCTATTCGATTAGCGAAGCGTGGGTTATACACTACTGATCCTAATCCCAGGGTGGGTTGTGTCATCGTCAGGGATGAGAAAATTATTGGTGAAGGCTGGCATGAAAAAGCCGGTGAAGCCCATGCGGAAATTAATGCGCTAAAGGCAGCGGGCGATAATGTCAAAGGTGCAACAGCTTACGTGACATTAGAACCATGTTGCCATCATGGCAAAACGCCACCGTGTACTGACGCGCTAATTAAAGCGGGGATAAGTCGAGTTGTTGCTGCCATGCAGGACCCGCATGACAAGGTAGCCGGACAGGGGCTTAAGTTATTAAAAGCATCAGGTATTGAAACCCAGGTCGGCTTAATGGAGTCCCAGGCAGAAGCGTTAAACCCGGGTTTCATTAAACGCATGAAGACCGGAAAACCTTTTGTGCGCGTCAAGCTTGCTATGAGTATGGATGGACGTACTGCTATGGCATCTGGCGAAAGTAAATGGATTACATCGGAGGCCGCACGTTCCGATGTTCAACACTGGCGTGCACGTAGTTCAGTAATTATGACGGGTGTTGGTACGGTACTGGCTGATGATCCAGCCATGACAGCCCGCATTAATGGTGGTGAACTACCTACAACACGAGTTGTTATCGATACCAATCTTAGTATGCCTCAATCAGCAAAGATGTTATCGCTACCGGGTAAAACGATCATCATGACCACCTGTGACGAGGATGATGCGATAGAAAGTTTACAAAATGCTGGCGCAGAGATAATCGAGGTGCCGGCCCATCATGGCAGTGTTGATTTATCCGCAGTGCTGGATGAGTTGGGTAAAGAAGGCTTTAATGAAGTTATGCTGGAAACAGGGGCAACATTAAGTGGCGCCATGTTACAGGCGGATCTTATCGATGAAATGATTATCTATATGGCACCGACACTCATGGGAGATGGTGCCAGGCCGCTATTTCGTTTACCTGGCGTCGATAACATGAAACAGAAAATTGATCTGGATATCCATGATGTGCGCTCCTTTGGTAAGGATTTACGTATTATTGCAAAACCGGTAATAAGATAAGAGTTAACAGCAAGAATGTTTACAGGAATCATTCAGTCAGTTGGGCAGGTGTCGGCTTTAGAGCCTAAAGGTGATGATCTACGGGTGCGTATCCAGACAGGTAAGCTTGAGTTGGAGAATGTTGACCTGGGTGACAGTATCGCTGTTAACGGGGTTTGTTTAACTGTTGTCGAGTTGCCGGGTGATGGTTTCTGGGCCGACGTCTCAGGAGAGACAATCAAGCGTACCGGCTTTGCCAACATACAGGTGGGAACCAGGACGAATCTTGAAAAAGCACTGACACCAACTACACATCTGGGGGGGCACCTTGTTAGCGGGCACGTGGATGGTGTAGGTGAAGTAACTCAGCGTTACAATGATGGTCGCTCAGTTCGTTTACATATCAAGGCACCCGATGAGCTGGCAAAATATATTGCCGAGAAAGGATCGATCACTGTTGATGGAATCAGCCTGACCGTAAACGCAGTGAATGGAGCAGCATTCGAGTTAAATATTGTTCCGCATACGTTACAGGAAACCACGATGAGTGATTTTGTTACGGGTACTAGAGTAAATCTGGAAGTTGATATTATTGCACGTTACCTGGAACGCTTATTGTTAGGTGATAAGGCAGCAGATCCCAATACAGCCGGGATTACTGAAAGTTTCTTACACGAACATGGCTTCATGAAGTAGAAGTAATCAAGGTTTAAAAAGAATGGCATTAAATACCACAGAAGAAATTCTAGAAGATATTCGTCAGGGTAAGATGGTCATCCTGATGGATGATGAAGACCGTGAAAATGAGGGTGATCTGATTATCGCTGCAGAATGTGTGCGCCCAGAAGACATCAATTTCATGGCAACCAATGGTCGTGGTTTGATTTGTTTAACCTTAAGCAAAGAACGTTGCGAAACATTGCGGTTACCCATGATGGTTGAAGATAACCAAGAAGCTCATTCAACAGCTTTCACTGTTTCAATTGAAGCAGCCAAAGGCGTAACAACCGGGATTTCAGCTGCCGATCGCGCTGTGACAATACAGGCTGCGGTGGCAAAAGATGCCAGGCCATCTGACCTGGTTCAGCCAGGACATATTTTTCCCTTGATGGCACAACCAGGTGGAGTACTTACCCGTGCCGGGCATACTGAAGCAGGTTGTGACCTTGCGCGCCTGGCGGGACTTGAACCGGCTGCCGCGATTGTAGAAATATTAAACGAGGATGGCACCATGGCGCGTCGTCCTGACCTGGAAAAAGTAGCCGAAAAACACGGTTTAAAAATTGGTACTATTGCAGACCTGATTAACTATCGTATGCAGAATGAAAAATCTGTTGAACGTGTTGCTCAGTGTAATATGCCAACGGATGTTGGTGACTTTAAACTTTACGCATTTCGAAACATGATTGATGAAACCGTGCACATGGCACTGGTTAAAGGTGAGCCGGATCCTGATAAGCCTATCCTGGTTCGTGTGCATGTCGAGAGCCCGATTTGTGATACCTTTGGCAGCCTGCGTAAAGACTGTGGCTGGCCTTTGCGCGATGCCATGAAACGTATTGCTGATGAAGGAGAAGGCGTCGTGATTATTCTTCGCCTGGCAGAAGAGTCCGATATGCTGGTCAACAAGATAAAATACTATGGCCAACAGGATGCAGGGGAAGAAATGTCTGCAACCGAGCACGGTGAAGATTTGCGCACCTATGGTATCGGTGCACAGATTTTGAAAGATCTGGGCGTGAGCAAAATGCGGGTGCTGAGTGCGCCGAGGAAAATGCACGCCTTGTCCGGTTTTGATTTAGAAGTTGTGGAATACGTTTACGACGAATCCCACTAAAAAGAAAGAAGGAAAAGACGATGACAACAAAAAAACAAGAAGGTGACCTGGTAGTACGTGGCTCACGGTTTGGTATTGTAATCACTCGCTGGAACAGTTTTGTTGTAGAAAATTTACTGGAAGGTGCACTGGATACTTTGAAAAGACACGGCGCTGATGAAAATGATATTGAAGTAGTTTATGTGCCAGGTGCTTTTGAAATTCCACTGGTTGTCAAGAAAATGGCAGCAAGTAAAAAATATGATGCCATTATTACTCTTGGAGCTGTCATTCGTGGCGGTACACCACACTTTGAGTATGTTGCAGGTGAATGTGTAAAAGGTATGGCTTCAGCCATGATGCAACACGAAGTACCTGTTGCATTCGGGGTATTAACTGTCGATACCATTGAACAGGCTATTGAACGCGCGGGAACAAAAGCAGGCAACAAGGGCGAAGAGGCTGCACTATCTGCAATTGAGATGGTTAACCTGTTACGTAACATGGGTTAAGAGAGCTCATGAAAACAAATGCACGCAGCCGTGCCCGTCGTCTTGCTATGCAGGCAATCTATGAATGGCAAATGACTGCCAATGATCCTCAGTCTATTATTAACCAGGTACGTCATGATCAAAGCATGAAGAAAGTCGATGATGACTACTTTGAAGAACTGGTCAAACAGGTCACAAATAAAGTTAAAGAACTGGATGCACATATTACGCCTCTGCTGGATCGTGACCTGGATGACATCGACCTGGTTGAAAAAGCTGTGTTACGCCTGGGTGCTTATGAACTGGAACACCGTATGGATGTTCCCTATAAAGTTGTCATTAATGAAGCAGTAGAACTGGCCAAGATCTTTGGTGCCGAGGAAGGTTATCGTTTTGTGAATGGCATAATGGATAAAATGGCAGAAAAGCTAAGAGTTATCGAAGTACAGGCTATTAAAAAATAATTACCTAATCCAAGGCGTACAGATGCCTTCTGAATTTGACATTATAAAACAATACTTCTCTCGTAACTTCCCTGGAAATAAATCTGTTCAGTTAGGTGTTGGTGATGATGCTGCGATTACCAGTATACCTGCAGGCCTGGAACAGGTTATTGCGATTGATACACTGGTTGAAAATGTTCACTTTAAAGCGGGTACCTCCGCTGAAGAAGTTGCATATAAAGCGCTGGCAGTTAATCTCAGTGACCTGGCCGCAATGGGCGCTACCCCTGCCTGGTTTACCCTGGCTTTAACACTACCCGAGGTATCTGAATCGTGGCTGTTTGGTTTTAGTAAAGGACTGTTCAACCTGGCTGACCAATACGATATACCGTTAATTGGTGGTGATACCACGCGTGGTCCTTTAACGATATCCATACAGGTGGCTGGATTTGTACCACAAGGTAAAGCTTTGTTACGTTCTGGTGCACAGGCAGGAGATCATATTTTTGTTACCGGTAATATTGGTGATGGAGCTGTGGGTCTGGTTGTTCAGCAAACAGGCATAAAAGATAGCGATGACGAATATCTGCTACAACGATTACACAAACCGACGCCAAGAATTGCTGTGGGTAAATTATTAATTGGCGTTGCTAATTCCTGCATCGATATTTCTGATGGATTACTTGCCGATGTTTCCCATATTCTTGAGGCAAGCATGAAAGGGGCAACCCTGTACCTGGATAAAATCCCGCAATCTAATGCATGCCGAAACAAACAACAACAGCTGGGTTTGTCACTATTACAACTGGCACAGGGTGGTGATGATTATGAGCTATGTTTTTCGGTACCAGGAAATAAGCTTTCCATGCTGGAGTGTATTGCCAGTGAATCAGGTATTGCGATAACCGAAATCGGAGTAATCGAATCCGAAGCTGGATTACGCTGTTATGACAAACATAAGTTACTGGATGTAAAACAAACGGGTTACCAGCACTTTTAATAATCACGAGAATGATAATGTCTGAAAAAAGAGAACCTCACTTGAAAATGCTACTAAACCCGGCGCACTTCTTAAGTTTTGGCTTCGGTAGTGGTTTTTCACCGATTGCACCGGGCACTGCCGGAACGGCAATCACAATCCCTTTGTTCTGGTTATTGTCATCATTAACACCGTTACAATATTTGTTGGTTGTTCTTGTTATGTTTTTAATTGGTGTATGGGTATGTGAAGTTACCACTCGATACCTTGGAGTTCATGATCACGGTGCCATCGTGTGGGATGAAGTGGTGGGTTACTTGCTTACCATGGTGATGATACCTGCCGAGCTGGTCTGGATGATTGTCGGATTTTTCGTATTTCGCCTGTTTGATATCTGGAAACCCTGGCCAACCCGTGACCTTGATCGCAGAGTAAAAGGGGGCTTTGGTATTATGCTCGATGATGTCATGGCAGCGGTATATTCTTCGATAACAATGCAGATTATTCTTTATATATGGAGATGAAGATGAATTACAAAAAAATAATTTCAGGAGGAATCTTGATGATGCTTTCCGGGCTGGTATGTGCCAACCAGGCGGAAATCGTTGATGCCCGGCTGGAAAACCAGGGTGCGTCATGGACAGCCAGGGTTACCATTAAACATGCTGATACAGGCTGGGATCATTATGCCGATGGCTGGCGAATCGTTGATGCCAAGGGCAATGTGTTGGGGCACCGTACGCTGTATCATCCCCATGAAAATGAACAACCATTTACCCGTAGTTTGTCAGGCTTCACAATACCGGCTAATCTTAAAGAGGTGTATGTAGAAGCCCATGACAAGGTACATGGCTGGAACCCGAAAAAATTTAAAGTGAAATTGAATCGTTAAAATGCCTGACATTGGAAAAAGAATGAAACTATCTAACCTGGTACGAGCGCTGATCTGTTTGTTCTTTTTCTCCATTTCATTTGGAACACATGCCTTTGAAATCCAGGTTTATGCCTTATTTAAGGACATGGCAATCATCAAGGTTGATGGAGTACAGCATAAATTAAAGACAGGCGAAACCACCCCGGAAGGGGTAACGTTAATCAGTGCAGATAGTGAGAAGGCAATTTTACAGGTAAAGGGTAAAACTGAAAGCTACCCACTGGGTGAGAACTTCAGTATTTCGTTTGCTGAAAAACCAAAAATGGAAGCACGCATCTGGAGTGCCGGGGGCATGTACCTGACAAATGGTTTCATTAATGACCAGGTTGTTAAATTTGTGGTTGATACAGGGGCATCGTGGATTGCCATGAACAGGCAACAGGCCGATGAGCTGGGAATTCAATATTTGCTCATCGGGGATAAAGCTGTGGCTTCAACTGCAAATGGGCATACGAGTGTTCATACAGTGTTGTTAAAAAAAGTCAGGGTGGGTGATATTGAATTACATAATGTCCAGGCAGCTGTGCTGGAAAACAGCAATCCAAAATATATCCTGCTGGGTAATTCATTTCTTGACCGCGTCGACATGGAGCGAGAAGGTCAGATGATGCTGTTAAAACAAAATATATCCTGCTGGGTAATTCATTTCTTGACCGCGTCGACATGGAGCGAGAAGGTCAGATGATGCTGTTAAAAGAAAAATAGATTATTTTTTAATGTCTGCTTTCGACCCAAAGCGGACATTCAAAAACTAAAAGTACAGGGATGGTTTTTTAGTATGGAAAAGTTTTCAAACTCTGAAGTTGAAGAAATATTTAATAATTATCCAAATAAAATGCGTGACAAACTTTTGTTTCTTCGCCAATTAATATTTGATACAGCTCATGAGTTAGAAATAAAAGATAAATTAGAAGAAACAGTAAAATGGGGTGAGCCAAGTTACGCAGCAAAAGGTGGCAGTACAATCAGGATGGATTGGAAAGAGTCAAAACCAAATCAGTATGCAATGTATTTTCATTGTAAAACCAAGTTAGTCGATACATTTAAAGAGCTTTATAGGGATACCTTTGATTTCGAAGGTAATAGAGCAATAATTTTTAACCAAGATGACGATATTGAAGTTGACGAATTAAAGCACTGTATAGA
>JARRJY010000067.1:0-20982 GCA_037388705.1 Gammaproteobacteria bacterium | reverse complement strand
CGTGAAGATGACGGTAAGCCTGATTGCGCCGATTGCGATGGAAGACGGCTTACGCTTTGCGATTCGTGAAGGTGGTCGTACAGTGGGTGCCGGCGTGGTATCCAAGATCATCGAGTAATCGGTAACTTATTTAGATATTTATTGAGTAGAAAATTATGGCTAGCAAGAATCAAAACATCCGCATTCGCCTCAAGGCATTCGATCATCGTTTGATTGATCAGTCTGCCCGCGAAATTGTTGATACTGCGAAGCGTACCGGCGCCCAGGTTAAGGGTCCTATTCCGCTGCCAACGAAAAAAGAACGTTTTACTGTTCTGATTTCGCCGCATGTTAACAAGGATGCTCGTGACCAGTACGAAATCCGTACTCACAAGCGCTTAATGGATATTGTCGATCCAACTGACAAGACTGTTGATGCGTTAATGAAACTGGATCTGGCCGCGGGCGTCGATGTCCAGATTCAATTGCAGTAATTATTTCAGAAACATAGGTTTCTTGAACGTAAGGTTAAGAAAATGACAATTGGTGTAGTAGGTCGCAAAGTAGGAATGACACGCATCTTCACAGAAGATGGCGCATCTCTGCCTGTGACAGTAATCGAAGTGGAACCAAACCGTGTTACCCAGTTACGTACTGAGGAAGCTGATGGTTACCGCGCTGTACAAGTCACCGTCGGTACACGTAAAGCGAATCGTGTCACCAAGTCGATGGCAGGTCACTTCGCCAAGGCCGGTGTAGAAGCAGGGCGTGGTGTTTGGGAATTCCGTCTGAATGATGGTGAAGGTGATGAACTGGCACCTGCGACTGAAATCAAAGTGGATATCTTTGAAGAAGGTCAGAAGGTAGACGTTACTGGTCGTAGTATCGGTAAAGGCTTCCAGGGTGGTGTTAAGCGTCATAACTTCCACATGCAAGATGCCTCGCACGGTAACTCGATTTCTCACCGTGCGCCAGGTTCGATTGGTCAGTGTCAGACACCAGGTCGTGTCTTCAAGGGCAAGAAAATGGCGGGTCATATGGGTGACGAACGCTCTACTACCCAGAATCTCGAAATTGTACGCGTAGATACAGAACGTAACCTGCTTTTAGTGAAGGGTGCAGTCCCGGGTGCTAAAGGTGGTGACGTCATCGTATCTCCAGCAGTGAAAGCACGTTAAGGGGGTTGCGGCGATGGAATTACAGTTAACTACCGCGACAGGTAAAGCATCGAAAAAGACTGTTGAAGTGTCTGATGCCAACTTTGCGCGCGATTTCAATGAAACATTGGTTCACCAGGCAGTCACCGCTTACATGGCGGGTGGGCGTTCTGGTACCCGTGCCCAGAAGACCCGTTCAGAAGTACGCGGTGGTGGTAAAAAACCCTGGAGACAAAAGGGGACAGGGCGCGCGCGTTCAGGTACAATCCGCAGCCCAATCTGGCGTAGCGGTGGTGTAACGTTTGCTGCCAAGCCCCAGGACTGGTCGCAGAAACTGAACAAGAAAATGTATCGTGCTGCAATTCGCTCGATTCTTTCTGAGCTGGTTCGTCAGGAACGCCTGATGATAGTGGAAGATCTGGGTATTGATGCCCCAAAAACCAAAGAGCTGGCTAACAAGCTGAACTCGTTTGGCCTGGATAGTGTCAGCATCGTTACACATGATCTGAATGATGGTTTATTCCTGTCAGCCCGCAATTTGCCAAATGTCGGCATCTGCGATGTTGATTATGTTGACCCTGTCAGCCTGGTTCGCTTTGACAAGGTGCTGATGACAGTTGACGCTGTCAAAAAGCTTGAGGAGAAACTGGCATGAGTCAAGAACGTCTGATGAATGTGTTGTTAGAGCCGCATATCTCTGAAAAGAGCTCGATTGTTGCGGATCAAGCCAACCAGGTTGTTTTTAAAGTGGCAGTTGATGCGAACAAAGACGAAATCAAGAAGGCTGTGGAGCTGATGTTTGATGTTGCCGTTGACAGAGTTCAGGTCACGAATATGAAAGGCAAAACCAAGCGCAGTGCAAACGGCATGGGTCGTCGCAAAAACTGGAAGAAGGCTTACGTTAGCCTTAAAGAAGGCCAAGATATTAACTTTATTGGCGCAGAATAAGTAGTAAGGACTGTTAAACATGGCACTCGTAAAGACAAAACCAACCTCTGCCGGTCGCCGCTTTGTTGTGAAGGTCGTAAACCCTGACCTGCACAAAGGTAAGCCGCATCAGCCGCTGTTGGAAAAGAAATCAAAAACTGGTGGTCGTAATAACAACGGTCGTATTACTACCCGCCATATCGGTGGTGGTCACAAGCAGCACTACCGTGTGGTTGATTTTAAACGTAACAAGGATGGTATTCCTGGTGTGATTGAGCGTCTTGAGTATGATCCAAACCGCAGTGCAAATATTGCACTGGTTTTATATAAAGATGGTGAGCGTCGTTACATCATTGCACCAGGTGGCGTTAAGGCCGGTGCAGAGTTGATGTCAGGTGCAAATGCCCCTATTAAACAGGGTAACTGCCTGCCATTACGCAACATTCCTGTGGGTACCACAGTTCACTGTGTCGAAATGAAGCCTGGTAAAGGTGCTCAGCTGGCACGTAGTGCAGGTACTTCTGTGCAGTTAGTTGCTCGTGAAGGCGCTTATGCAACTTTACGTTTACGTTCTGGCGAAATGCGTAAAGTACACGCAGACTGCCGTGCAACCATCGGAGTTGTAAGTAACGGTGAACATAGTTTACGTAAACTGGGTAAAGCCGGTGCCACTCGCTGGCGCGGTGTTCGACCAACCGTTCGCGGTGTGGTAATGAACCCGGTTGACCATCCACACGGTGGTGGTGAAGGGCGTACATCTGGTGGTCGCCACCCGGTAACGCCATGGGGTGTTCCGACTAAGGGTTATAAAACCCGTAGTAACAAGCGTACCGATAAGATGATCGTACGCCGTCGTAACAAGAAATAAATTTTAACGTATAGAGAGTAGAACTGTGCCACGTTCGATCAGAAAAGGACCATTTGTAGACCTTCATCTAATCAAGAAGGTTACTGAAGCTGTTGAGTCCAGCAGCAAGAAGCCAATCAAGACCTGGTCTCGTCGTTCTATGATCATTCCAGACATGATTGGTCTTACGATTGCTGTACACAATGGCCGTCAACATGTGCCTGTATTGATTTCAGATAACATGATTGGTCATAAGCTGGGTGAGTTTGCCCCGACCCGTACTTACAAAGGTCATGTGGCCGACAAGAAGGCCAAGTAAGAGGTTTGATGATGGAAGTCCAAGCTAAACATACATTCGCTCGCATTTCCCCACAGAAATGCCGCCTGGTAGCTGATCAGATCCGTGGTTTACCGGTTGAGCAAGCGTTGCAGCTGTTATCTTTCAGCCCCAAGAAGGCAGCCGGCATTATGAAGAAAGTGCTGGAATCTGCTATTGCCAATGCTGAGCACAATGAAGGTGCTGACATTGATGAGCTGAGAGTATCAACTGTGTTTGTTGACGAAGGTCCAACAATGAAACGTTGGAAGGCGCGCGCCAAGGGTGCAGCGGATCATATTTTTAAACGCTCAAGTCACATTACTGTGATGGTAGCGGATAAGTAGAGAGAGACTGACATGGGTCAGAAAGTACATCCAACAGGTATACGTCTCGGCATCGTTAAAGACTACACGTCTAAATGGTATGCCGGTAATAATGATTACGCAGATTTTCTGAATTCTGATCTGCAAGTTCGTGATTTTCTGAAAAAGAGATTGTCACAAGCTTCAGTAAGCCGTATTCAGATTGAACGCACACAAGGTAGTGCCAACATCACTATCTACAGTGCACGCCCTGGTCTGGTAATTGGTAAAAAAGGTGAAGATATCGAACGCCTGCGTAACGAAGTTACCAAGATGATGGGACTGCCAGCCGTTCATATTAATATTGAAGAAGTTCGCAAGCCTGAGATGGATGCGCAGCTGGTTGCTGAAAGCATCGCGCAACAGCTGGAACGTCGAATCATGTTCCGTCGAGCCATGAAGCGTGCGGTACAAAATACCATGCGTCTGGGCGCCAAGGGTATCAAGATCAATGTCAGTGGCCGTTTAAATGGTGCTGAAATTGCACGTGCTGAATGGTATCGCGAAGGTCGCGTACCTCTTCACACTTTACGTGCAGATGTGGATTACGGTTTTGCAGAAGCCAAGACAACTTACGGCATTATCGGTGTCAAAGTTTGGATCTTCAAAGGTGAAGTGATTGGTGCTGCTGAACAGGCAGAAACTGAAACTGCGAAGGCCGCAGGTTAAGGGTTAGGAGTTAGCAATGCTGCAGCCAAAACGTACAAAATTCCGTAAGCAGATGAAAGGCCGCAACCGTGGTTTAGCTAATCGCGGTAGCAAGGTTAGCTTCGGTGAATATGGTCTGAAAGCTGTTGGACGTGGTCGTATTACTGCCCGTCAGATTGAAGCAGCTCGTCGTGCTATGACACGTCACATTAAACGTGGCGGTAAAATCTGGATTCGTATTTTTCCAGACAAGCCAATTACTCAGAAACCTTTAGAGGTTCGTCAGGGTAAAGGTAAAGGTAACGTTGAATACTGGGTGGCCCAGATCCAACCTGGTCGTATGCTTTATGAAATGGAAGGTGTATCTGAAGAGATTGCACGCGAAGCATTCCAGTTGGCAGCAGCGAAACTGCCTATTCAAACTAAATTTGTAACGCGGACGGTACTGTAATGAAAGCAGCAGACTTACGATCAAAAGGTGCCGATGAGCTGCAAAAAGAGCTTATCGAATTAAGCCGTGAGAAATTCAATTTGCGAATGCAGCGTGCCACAGGCCAGCTGGCAAATTCGCATAAGATGAAGGAAGTGCGTCGTGATATCGCGCGCGTAAAAACTATCCTGAATGAAAAAGCAGGTGACGCATAATGAGCGAAGATAAAACATTACGTACCGTACAAGGTCGTGTTGTAAGTAACAAAATGGATAAAACGATCACCGTTATGGTTGAGCGTAAGGTGAAGCATCCGGTTTACGGAAAATTCGTTAAAAAATCCACCAAGTTACATGCTCATGATGCAAACAATGAGTGTAACGAAGGTGATGTCGTTACCATTAGTGCTTGTCGTCCACTTTCCAAATCGAAGAAATGGAAACTGGAAACAATTGTTGAACGTGCTGCAGTAGTTTAAGGCTACGAACAGAGAAGAATTCGGAGTCACTCATGATTCAGATGCAGACAGTACTTGATGTAGCCGATAATAGCGGTGCTCGTCGTGTACAGTGTATTAAAGTTTTAGGCGGTTCCAAGCGTCGTTATGCTGGTGTTGGTGACATCATCAAGGTCAGTATTAAGGAAGCTATTCCGCGCGGTAAAGTGAAAAAAGGTGATGTCTACAACGCTGTTGTGGTTCGCACCAAGAAAGGTGTGCGTCGTCCTGATGGTTCACTAATCCGCTTTGATGGTAACGCAGCTGTTCTGTTGAACCAGAGCTTACAGCCAATTGGTACTCGTATCTTTGGTCCGGTAACTCGTGAACTGCGTACTGAAAAATTTATGAAAATTATTTCATTGGCGCCTGAAGTGCTATAAGCAGAGAGCATCACGATGAACAAGATTAGAAAAGGCGATGAGGTAATCATCCTCACCGGTAAAGACAAAGGAAAAACAGGCAACGTTGTACGTGCCATTCCTGAAGATGACCGTGTGATTGTAGATAACGTAAACATGGTAAAGAAACATCAGAAGCCTAACCCGGCACTGAATGTTCCTGGTGGCATTATTGAAAAAGAAATGCCAATTCATGTTTCAAATGTTGCGCTGGTAAACCCTGCAACAGGTAAAGCTGACCGTGTTGGCTTTAAAACTTTAGACGATGGTCGCAAGGTTCGTGTTTTTAAATCGAACGGCGAAACCGTTGATGCTTAATTGATTAGGTAGAAACAATGGCTAGATTGCAAGAATTCTACAAAGACACAGTAGTCGCTAACTTACAGAAAGAGTTAGGCTGCAAGAGTGTTATGGAAGTTCCACGTATCACCAAGATTACTATTAATATGGGTGTTGGTGAAGCGGTTGGTGACAAGAAAGTACTGGAAAACGCAGTGTCTGATATGACCAAGATCGCAGGGCAGAAACCAGTTGTTACCAAGGCGCGTAAATCTGTGGCGGGTTTCAAAATTCGTGAAGGTTACCCAATCGGTTGCAAGGTAACTTTACGTAGTGAACGTATGTATGAATTCCTGGATCGCCTGGTTTCTATCGCGATTCCACGTATTCGTGATTTCCGTGGTTTAAATCCAAAGTCATTCGATGGCATGGGTAACTACAGTATGGGTGTGAAAGAGCAAATCATATTCCCTGAAATCGAATACGACAAGATTGACAAGATTCGTGGTATGGATATCACCATTTCCACGACCGCAAAAAATGATGACGAAGCCAAAGCATTGCTTAAGGCTTTTAATTTTCCGCTGAAGGGTTAGGAGAACGGCATGGCCAAAGTATCCATGGTGCAACGCGAAGTTAAGCGCACAAAAACAGTTGCCAAGTACGCAGATAAGCGTGCTGCGTTAAAAGCGACTATCAAGGATCCAAACGTAAGTTTTGATGAACGTATGGAAGCACAAAAGCAGTTACAGAAACTGCCTCGTGATGCCAGCCCTTCTCGTGGACAGCGCCGTTGTCGTTTAACTGGCCGTCCTCATGCGGTATACCGCAAATTCGGCCTGTGCCGTAATAAATTGCGTGAACATGCTATGCGCGGAGATGTTCCAGGCCTGCGCAAGGCAAGTTGGTAATAAGTGGCTAGTAGCTTAAAGCTGGTAGCTAGGAGAACTAAGTTATGATGACAGACCCTATTGCAGATATGCTGACTCGCATCCGTAACGGACTTGCCGCTGGTAAGGTTGATGTGAGCATGCCTTCTTCAAAACAGAAAGTAGCTGTATGCCAGGTACTGAAAGATGAAGGTTTTATCTCTGATTTTAATGTTGAAACCGGTGCCAAGGCACAATTAACAGTTACCCTGAAATACTATGAAGGTAAACCTGTTATTGACTCAATTAAACGTGTAAGTCGTCCGGGTCTGCGTATTTACAAAAACAAAGACGAACTGCCAAATGTAATGGGTGGTCTGGGTGTTGCGATCATTTCTACCTCTAAAGGTCTGATGTCTGATCGTGCGGCACGCAAGGCTGGTCATGGCGGTGAAGTGCTGTGTTACGTACAGTAAAAGGTAATTCGACATGGCAAGATTAACTCCAATTTCAATTCCTTCTGGCGTCACTATTACTATTAGTGGTCAGAACGTAAATGTTAAAGGTTCAAAGGGTAGCCTGGATCATGAAGTACATGCTGCCGTTGAAGTTGTCCAGAAAGATAATGAACTGACTTTTGCAGCTCGTGAAGGCGAAGCTAATGCAGTTGCACATAGTGGTACTGTACGTGCATTGCTGAACAACATGATTACAGGTGTTACTGAAGGTTTTGAAAAGAAACTGGAACTGGTTGGTGTAGGTTATCGTGCCCAGGCACAGGGTAAGAAAGTAAACCTGACGTTAGGTTTTTCTCACCCGGTTGAGCATGAATTGCCAGAAGGCATAACCGCTGAAACACCTAGCCAGACTGAAATTGTTATTAAAGGCATCGACAAGCAGAAAGTTGGCCAGGTAGCGGCTAACATTCGTGCCTATCGTCCACCTGAGCCTTACAAGGGTAAAGGTGTTAAGTACGCGGATGAGCATATCGTTCGCAAAGAAGCCAAGAAGAAGTAAGGGCGTAGCGCAATGGATAAAAAATCAGCTCGTATTCGTCGTTCACGTCGTGCACGTGCAAAGATTAAAGAGTTATGTGTGGCTCGTTTAAGTGTACACCGTACACCTAAGCACATTTATGCTCAGGTAATTGCACCTAACGGTAGTGAAGTGATTGCATCTGCTTCAACAGTTCAGGCTGACATCAAGTCTGGTGTTAAGTATCCAGGCAATGTTGATGCGGCAGCAGCAGTTGGTAAAGCGATTGCTGAAAAAGCCAAGGCAGCTGGTATTACAGAGGTTGCTTTTGATCGTTCAGGTTTCAAATATCATGGCCGTGTGAAAGCATTAGCTGATGCTGCGCGCGAAGCCGGACTGCAATTCTAAGGGTTTAAATTATGGCAGGTTTTGAGAAAGAGCAAAGCGGTGATGGTCTCCAGGAACGTCTGGTTGGTATTCGTCGAGTTGCTAAAGTAGTTAAAGGTGGTCGTATTTTTGGTTTCTCTGCGCTGACAGTGGTTGGTGACGGAAACGGTCGCGTAGGTATTGGTCGTGGTAATGCACGAGAAGTGCCTGTGGCAATTCAGAAAGCGATGGAAAATGCCCGTAACAACATGGTTAACGTGCCATTAAAAGAGGGTACCTTACAGTATCCTATTACTGCTGAGCATGGTGCCGCGAAAGTTTACATGCAGCCAGCCTCAGAAGGTACTGGTGTTATCGCTGGTGGGCCTATGCGTGCTGTATTTGATGTTGTTGGTGTACACAACGTTCTAGCGAAATGTATCGGCACTAACAACCCGATCAATGTTGTTCGCGCAACGATTAAAGGTTTGGGCCAAATGCAGTCCCCGGAATCAGTTGCTGCAAAACGTGGTAAATCTGTAAAAGAGATTATGGAATAAGACCATGGCTGATAAGAAAATGATGAAGGTTAAACTGGTCCGTAGCATGAGTGGCCGATTGAAGTCACACCAGGCATGTGTAAAAGGTCTGGGGCTGCGTCGTATGCACCAGGTTGTAGAAGTTGAAGATACGCCATGCACACGTGGCATGTTAAACAAAGTGAACTACATGGTTCAGGTTGTTGAGGAAAACTAAGATGCGTTTGAATGATCTCAAACCAGCTGAAGGTGCTCGTAAAGAGGGTAAACGTGTTGGCCGAGGTATCGGTTCAGGTTTAGGTAAAACCTGTGGTCGTGGTCATAAAGGTCAGAAATCGCGTTCAGGTGGTTATCACAAAGTTGGTTTCGAAGGTGGTCAAATGCCTTTGCAACGTCGTGTACCAAAAGTGGGTTTCAGCTCACGTGTAGGTCGTGTTACTGATGAAATTCGTTTACACGAACTGAATGGTCTAGATGTTGATGTTATTGATTTGGCAGCACTAAAAGCAGCGAACCTGGTCCGTAAAGATGTACAACACGTAAAAGTGATGGCATCGGGCAAAATTGAAAAAGCAGTTAGCCTGAAAGGGATTCGTGTCACTAAAGGTGCGCGCGAAGCCATTGAAGCGGCTGGCGGCAAAATTGAAGAGTAACAGATAGTGGCTGGTTCTCAGGGCGCAATACAAAACGCAATGGCAGCTGGCCGTTTTACTGAGTTACGTCAACGTATCTTTTTTGTTATCGGGGCGATGCTGGTTTTCCGCACGGGCTCCCATATTACTGTTCCAGGAATTGACCCTGCAACACTGGCGCAGATGTTTGAACAGCAACGCGGCACTATTCTCGACATGTTTAACATGTTTTCTGGTGGTGCGTTAAAACGTTTGTCCTTATTTGCACTGGGAATCATGCCATACATTTCGGCATCGATTATTATGCAGCTTTTAACCAAGGTGCATCCAAAGCTGGAACAGTTAAATAAGGAAGGTGCTGCAGGTCGTCGTAAGATTACCCAGTACACTCGTTATTTTACGCTGGCGCTGGCTATTTTCCAGGCGCTGGGTATTTCGGTTGCGTTATCGCGTCAGCCGGGCCTGGTCATCATTGACCAGAATACGTTTTATTTCACCACGGTAGTCACCCTGGTGACAGGTACTATGTTCCTGATGTGGTTGGGTGAACAGGTAACTGAGCGCGGTATCGGTAACGGTATCTCGTTAATTATTTTTGCAGGTATTGTGGCAGGTTTGCCTTCTGCGATTGGTGGTACGCTGGAACTGGGACGTACCGGTGAACTGAGCTCAGGATTCATCCTGATTATGTTTCTCCTGGTACTGGCAGTAACGGCTTTCGTTATTTTCATGGAACGCGGCCAGCGCCGTATTACTGTGAATTATGCCAAGCGTCAGCAGGGTCGCAAAATGTATGCTGGCCAGACCAGTCACCTGCCTTTGAAGATCAATATGGCCGGTGTTATTCCGCCTATTTTTGCTTCAAGTATTATTTTGTTCCCGGCCACTATTTTAGGCTGGTTTGGTGGTGAAGCCGGCATTTTGCAGGATATTGCGACCATGATGTCGCCAGGACAGCCGATTTACGTGCTGACTTACGCGATTGCGATTGTGTTTTTCTGTTTCTTTTACACGGCGTTGATGTTTAACCCGAAAGAAACAGCGGACAACCTGAAGCGTTCCGGGGCTTTTGTGCCTGGTATTCGCCCAGGGGAGCAAACTGCCAAGTATATCGATACCATTCTGGGTCGACTGACTTTGGTAGGTGCAATGTATATTACGGCGGTGTGCCTGCTACCAGAGTTTCTGATTGTGTACTGGAATGTACCTTTCTACTTTGGTGGTACTTCGTTGTTAATTATCGTTGTAGTGGTGATGGATTTCATGGCGCAAACACAGGCGCACCTGATGTCTCACCAGTATGAGGGTCTGATGAAAAAGGCCAATTTGAAAGGGCACGGCAGCGGTGGGCTGCTGGGCTAAGTACCGAGTAACTTAGTGGAGAGACGGACATGAAAGTACGTGCGTCAGTCAAGAAAATTTGCCGTAGCTGCAAAATTATTCGCCGTAACGGTGTAGTACGTGTGATCTGTAAGGATCCGCGTCACAAGCAGCGCCAGGGCTAAATTTCACGTTTTCGCAAGCCCCGGGCTTGAGAATTTTGTTTTGTTGTTTTTAGGGAGTGGCTAAATGGCCCGTATAGCTGGTATTAACATTCCGGTGAATAAACATGCTGAAATCGCATTAACATCGATTTACGGTATTGGTCGCACACGTGCGCAGCAAATCTGTGCAGCAGCAGGTATTAACCCAACGACCAAAATCAGTGCGCTGGATGAAAGTGACGTAGAAAACCTGCGTAACGAAGTTGCCAAATTTGCTGTAGAAGGTGATCTTCGTCGTGAGGTATCCATGAACATCAAGCGTTTGATGGATCTGGGTTGTTATCGCGGAATTCGTCATCGTCGTGGCTTGCCACTTCGTGGTCAACGCACCAAGACCAACGCTCGTACGCGTAAAGGTCCACGTAAACCCATTAAGAAATAAACTGATATAGGCTTCTAGGAATTATGGCAACCAAAGCTACACGTTCACGCAAGAAGGTTAAAAAGGATGTCTCTGACGGCATCGCTCATATTCATGCGTCGTTCAATAACACAATCGTAACCATTACCGATCGCCAGGGTAACGCACTGTGCTGGGCAACAGCCGGTGGTTCAGGTTTCCGTGGTTCACGTAAAAGTACCCCGTTTGCCGCACAGGTTGCAGCAGAACGTGCCGGTAACATGGCGAAAGAATATGGCATGAAAAACCTGGAAGTATGTGTAAAAGGTCCGGGTCCTGGTCGTGAATCAGCAGTACGCGCTTTGAATGCTACTGGTTTCAAAATTACTAACATTTCGGATGTGACGCCTATACCTCATAATGGTTGTCGTCCACCCAAGAAACGTCGCGTATAAGCGGGGAGAACTACATTGGCTAGATACATTGGAGCAAAATGTCGCTTGTGCCGCCGCGAAGGCGAAAAACTTTTCCTGAAAGGGGAAAAGTGCTACAGCAGCAAGTGTGCGATGGAAAACCGTCCATTTCCACCAGGTCAACATGGCCAGCGTCGTGGTCGTGGTTCTGACTTCTCACTTCAGTTACGCGAAAAGCAAAAATTACGTCGTACCTACGGAATCCTGGAAGGCCAGTTCCGTGGTTACTATAAAGATGCAGACCGAATTAAAGGTTCAACAGGTGAAAACCTGCTGCAATTACTGGAGTCTCGTCTGGACAATGTTGTTTACCGTATGGGCTTTGGTGCTTCTCGTTCAGAAGCGCGCCAGTTGGTCCGTCACCAGGCAATCACTGTTAACGGTACAAAAGTAAATGTACCTTCAATCCAGGTTAAAGCTGGTGATGTGATCGCGGTAAACGAAAAAGCAGCAGCTCAGTTGCGTATCAAGGGTGCTGCAGAAGCTGCCCAGAATCGTGGTATCCCTGAGTGGCTGGATGTAGATACCAGCAAGCTATCTGGTACTTTTAAAGCGATGCCTGAACGCAGTGAACTGTCTTCAGACATTAATGAACACCTGGTTGTGGAACTTTACTCGAAGTAATCGTTCTGCTGAGATCGCTGGCAGGAAAGCCAGCAGGTTATTGGGTTTTTAATTTTGGATATTAATTAGAGGGCAATCCATGCAGGCCTCATTATCAGAGTTTTTAGCACCACGTATTGTTGATATTCAACAAGTTGATGACACACATGCGAAAGTAACACTGGAGCCTCTGGAGCGTGGTTTCGGACATACTTTAGGAAACGCATTGCGTCGCATCCTGCTGTCATCAATGAACGGTTGTGCCATCGTTGAAGCTGAAATTGATGGTGTATTACACGAGTACACAACGATTGAGGGTGTACAGGAAGATGTGGTTGATATCCTGTTAAACCTGAAAGGTGTTGCTATCCGTATGGAAGGTGGCACTGAAGCGACATTAAGACTGAACAAGAAAGGTCCTGGCCCAGTTACCGCTGGTGACATTACCCTGGATCACAACGTAGAAGTTATTAATCCTGATCACGTTATCGCTAACCTGACCAAGGAAGGCGAGCTGAGCATGACACTGAAAATAGCCTCTGGTCGTGGTTATGAGCCCGCTTCAACACGTAATAGCGATGAAGATGAAGATCGTCCAATTGGTCGTTTACAGCTGGATGCCAGTTTCAGCCCGATTTCACGCGTTGCCTATGTGGTAGACAGTGCGCGTGTTGAACAGCGTACTGACCTGGATAAACTGGTAATTGAACTGGAAACCAATGGAACGATTGATCCGGAAGCTGCTATTCGCAGCGCCGCAACTATCCTGCAGGATCAGCTGGCTGCCTTCGTTGATCTGAAGAGCAAGGAAGAAGCCGAACCGGCAGAACAGGAACCAGAGATTGATCCTATTCTGTTACGTCCAGTTGATGACCTGGAACTGACTGTTCGTTCTGCGAACTGTCTGAAAGCAGAACAGATTTATTATATTGGTGATTTGATTCAGCGTACAGAAGTTGAATTACTCAAAACACCGAACCTGGGTAAAAAGTCACTGACAGAAATTAAAGACGTGCTGGCATCCCGTGGGTTATCACTGGGTATGCGTCTTGAAAACTGGCCACCAGCCAGCTTGAGCAAAGACTAAGCACGTTAAGCATTAACAGATAGAGAAATTTAAGGTACAGAGCCATGCGTCACCGTCAAAGTGGTCGTCAATTAAACAGAAACAGCTCACATCGTAAAGCGATGTTCAAAAACATGTCTGTTTCTTTATTTGATCATGAACTGATTAAAACAACTCTGCCAAAGGCTAAAGAGTTACGTCGTAAAGCTGAAAAGCTGATAACCCTGGCGAAAAACGACAGTGTTGCTAACCGTCGTCTGGCCTTTGCCCGCCTGCGTGATAAAGATGCGGTAGCCAAATTATTTAATGAACTGGGTCCACGTTATAAAGATCGCGCTGGTGGTTACACGCGTATCCTGAAATGTGGTTTCCGGTCCGGTGATAATGCACCAATGGCTTATATTGAGTTGGTTGATCGTCCAGCTTCAGATGATACTACTGGCACACAGGCTGAAGCTTAAGCAATACAAGCAGCCATAAGCGATTAAGAAAGCCAAATCCATTAGGATTTGGCTTTTTTTATTGCTAATAAAAATAAACACAAGGCGGGTGGCGCTTGCCTGGAAAGTAAAAAAGGTTATATTAAGCTGATGATCGTGTTATTCACAGATTTTGGCTGGAATGGCCCTTACGTAGGGCAAATCAAAGCCGTGTTGTGTGAAAAGGCGCCGGGCATACCTGTTATTGATCTTATGCACGATGTGCCATCATTCGACACTGTTGCTGCATCCTACCTTTTAGCATCACTGGTCAAACAATTCCCGCAAGACACAGTTTTTATTTCCGTGGTTGACCCTGGCGTGGGTCATCCTGAACGGATGCCTTACATGGTACAGGCTGATGGGCGCTGGTTTATTGGTCCTGATAATGGATTGTTTAACGTTATTGAGAAACAGGCTGACGAGGTGCAACGCTATGAAATCCTGTGGCGACCTGCCAGTATGTCTAGCAGCTTTCATGGACGGGACTTGTTTGCCCCCGTGGCAGCAATGCTAACCAGTTGGGAGATGCCTGAGAACCGTCTTCTGGAAAGCCGGGATATTACTGTAGCCGATGATCTGTACCAGGTTATTTACCTTGATCATTATGGTAATGCCATGACAGGTATTCAAGCCGGGAATCTCTCAGAGCAGAATAAGCTAATTGTGATGGGGCGGGAGTTACATTACGCTGAGACCTTTTCGATGGTCACCAGGGGAGAGGCCTTCTGGTATTTCAATTCCAACGGTCTTGTTGAAATTGCCGTTAACCAGGGAAGTGCCATGCAGCAACTATCTTTGCAGGTTGGCAGCGCTATCGATATCGAGTAATTTTATTTTTAAAGCTACTTGTCAGTGCCTGTTCAGCATGTAAAATGTGGCAAGTCATTGCGTAAAGGAGCAGGGAAGTGACTATATACAAAGAGTTAAAAAACCCTTCGCAATACCATCCTTCTTTTGTTGAAGGATTTCAATATTTTAATCGGGAAGACTATGCCGAAGCCCTGTCCCACTTTTTAATTGCTTTTAATTCTGAGGACAGGGATAACAAGAATAAGTACTTGTCATATTGCGGCCGTACATTATTTCATCTTCATGACAAGCAGCTTGGTTTTAAAAAATGTCTTAAGGCCGCAGAGGAAGAAAATCTCCATACAGATGTGTTTTATAACCTGGGATACGTGGCCAGCAAGTATGGCAAAAGAGAAATGGCACTTAAAGCGATTGCCCAGGGGCGTGCTATTGATCCTTATGATACTCAGCTGATTCATTTACGCCGGGCACTTGGTTTAAGGCGAAAACCTGTGCTGGGATTCCTGTCACGAAAGAACCTGCTGAACATAATACTCGGGAAAATTTCATACCTTATTTACAAGGTCGCATAAATTATCCCGCCTTTTTCTTTAGCTGTTTTTTTAGCAGTGGCTTTAAGTATTGACCGGTATGTGATTTTTTACTGTTTGCTACCGTTTCCGGGGTACCACAACAGACCAGTTCACCGCCCTTGTTACCACCTTCGGGGCCCATATCAATTATCCAGTCAGCTGTTTTTATTACATCCAGGTTGTGTTCTATCACCACAATAGTATTGCCATGATCACGCAGGCGATGGAGTACAGCCAGTAATTGTTCAATATCATGAAAATGTAACCCGGTGGTTGGTTCATCCAGGATATACAACGTATTACCGGTATCACGCTTGGAAAGTTCACGCGATAATTTGACGCGTTGAGCCTCACCACCTGATAGCGTAGTCGCATTTTGGCCCAGGGTAATATAACTTAAACCAACATCCATTAAGGTTTGTAATTTACGTTTAACCACGGGGATGGCTTCGAAGAAGGAAAGTGCATCTTCAACCGTCATTTCCAGTACTTCATAGATGTTCTTACCTTTGTATTTTACTTCCAGTGTTTCGCGGTTGTAGCGTTTACCATGACAGACATCACAGGGAACATAAATATCAGGCAGGAAGTGCATTTCTACCTTGATAACCCCGTCACCCTGGCAAGCTTCACAGCGACCACCTTTGACATTAAAACTGAAACGCCCGGGTGAATAACCGCGTGAACGGGCTTCCTGGGTACCGGCAAAGATCTCCCTGATGGGTGTAAACAAACCGGTATAGGTAGCCGGGTTGGAACGCGGGGTGCGTCCTATCGGGCTTTGATCAATATCTACGACCTTGTCGAACTGACCAAGACCAACAATTTCCCTGCAGGGTGAAGGCGGTGTGCTGGCCTTGTTGATTTCCTTGGCGGCATGGCGATACAGGGTATCGTTAATCAGGGTGGATTTGCCTGAGCCAGAAACACCGGTAATAGCGGTCATTAATCCTACCGGGATATCAATATCTACTTCTTTCAGGTTGTTACCTGTGGCACCTTGAATTGACAGGAAATGCTCTCCAGGTTCAGTGCGTTTTTCTGGAATCGCGATAGCTTTTGTACCATTAAGGTACTGGCCTGTAAGCGAGTTCTTATTACTCATGACTTCATGGGGTGTACCCTGTGCAACAATTTCACCACCATGTACCCCTGCACCCGGACCAATATCAACAACATAGTCTGCTGTTTGTATGGCTTCCTCATCATGTTCAACCACGATTACGGTATTACCCAGGTCCCGCAGATAAGTTAACGTGTTTAACAGGCGAGTGTTATCACGTTGATGTAAGCCGATTGAAGGTTCATCGAGTACATACATCACGCCCACCAGGCCGGCACCAATCTGGCTAGCCAGTCGAATACGTTGCGCTTCACCACCGGAAAGGGTGTCCGCGCTACGATCCAGGGTCAGGTATTCCAGCCCCACGTTGACCAGGAAATCCAGGCGCTGACTGATTTCTTTAACAATCTTGGCCGCGATTTCACCTCGATGACCAGGTAGCGATAGTTCGGAAAAAAACTGTTGTGCCGTTTCGATCGGCATGGCAGTTACTTCTGGCAGGGTTTTATCCAGTATAAAAACAAAGCGAGCAGCTTCATTAAGACGAGTTCCGTGACAGTCAGGACAAGGTTGCAGGTTAATATATTTGGCCAGTTCTTCACGTACCACGTTGGATTCCGTGTCACGGTAACGTCGTGACATATTATGAATGACACCTTCAAAAGGCTGGTTCTTGCGATGTTCACCACCACGATCGTTGTAATAGGTAAACTTGATCTTTTCAGTGCCGCTTCCATAAAGCACGACTTTTTGAATTTTTTTCGGTAACTTTTCGAACGGTGTATCCATATCAAAGTCATAATGTTTTGACAGTGACAATAACATCTGGAAGTAATAAACGTTGCGACGATCCCAGCCGCGAATCGCGCCACTGCTCAGGGATAATTCAGGATGAGTAACAACGCGTTCCGGATCAAAAAATTGCTGATGGCCGAGCCCATCACAGGATGGACATGCGCCAGCGGGATTATTAAAAGAGAACAAACGTGGTTCAAGTTCAGTCAGTGAGTAACCACATTCCGGACAGGCAAAGTTGGCGGAAAAAACCTGTTCCCCAACATTATCATCATCTGACATCGGTGCGATGCGAATATTACCACCCGATAAATTCAATGCCGTTTCGATAGAGTCAGCCAAACGGGTTTTAATGTCTTCACGCACCTTGAAACGATCGACAACGGCTTCAATGGTATGTTTTTTGTTTTTCTCCAGCTTTTTGACTTCATCCAGCTCGATTACCTTGCCATCAACTCGGGCACGAATAAATCCATCACTACGTAATGATTCAAACACCTGTTCATGTTCACCTTTACGTCCCTCGATAACGGGAGAGAGCATCATCAACCTGGTACCTTCCGGGAGGTCAAGGATATGATCGACCATCTGGCTGACAGTTTGTGCATCCAGGGTAATACCATGTTCAGGACAACGTGGTTCCCCGGCACGGGCAAACAACAGGCGCAAATAATCGTAAATTTCCGTGATTGTGCCGACGGTTGAACGCGGATTGTGCGAGGTGGATTTTTGCTCGATGGAAATTGCTGGAGATAAACCTTCAATGTGATCGACATCAGGTTTTTCCATTACCGAAAGAAACTGACGTGCATAGGCTGACAGGGATTCTACATAGCGCCGCTGACCTTCAGCGTAAATAGTATCAAAAGCCAGTGATGATTTACCGGAGCCGGACAGACCAGTAATCACGATCAACTTGTCACGCGGCAAATCAAGATCGACATTTTTTAAATTGTGGGTTCGTGCCCCGCGGATGTGGATAGTATCCATGAAAAACCTTTACCTCAAAGTGCAACCCGTAATCATACTCGCTTGGGATGATAAGAGGCAAAAAGTATCTGGTGTTTTGTTAACTGGCGCCAATTCCAGTGATTATTGAAGGTTATTACTGGCCCAGTTAACCGCCTGCATGCGGTTGCTGACGTCAATTTTCTTGTAAATATGATAGATATGCGTTTTTATGGTGTGGACGCTCAGGCATAAATTACTGGCGATGTCCGTGTTTTTGGCACCAGTCGCAATCAGGTTAAGGATTTCTATCTCACGTGCCGTGAGCAGGTTGTGGCTTTTGCCATTTCCGGGGAACAGCTTGGAATTTCTCTTGAGACGCTGTAGTTGCTCAATGATAATCCTGCGCGGTAACCACAGCTCTCCATCGTAAATAGCCTGTATGCCCTTGCACAGGTTTTCCTGGCTGACGTCACCATAGAACAGGCCATGGATTTCCAGGCTTGCCGCCAGTTCTTCGAGTTCGCTGCCCTTGTGAGCATTGTAAAAAGCAAACAGGTCCTGGTTTCCCAGTTGACCCCGGCAAAAACTGAATATTTCCAGTGGCTTATACTGCTGGTTGTCATTATTGCCATCAATCAGGGTCAATACCGGGGTGGTGTCATGTTTGAGTGATTTTGGGACTTCCTTGCTGGCATCGAAGACATGGCATCGGACCCTGGTTTGTTCTTCCAGAAAAGAGGCCAGCAAAGTGTTTTGCAGGTACTGTGGCCCGATAATATTGACATGCAATCCCGTTAACATCCCCACACCCATATTGTTTTAATTTTCCTATCGCCGACGGGAGGCCTTGTATTGATTCTTATCCCCGTTGGATAATACCCTCTTCCTATCCGGTATATCCGATAGCGTAAACCTGATGGATGTTATGCAATGAGCATTCCATCTCAGCTTAATTCAATAAACAGCCGGAATTATACGTTTTGCAAGGCTTCTGACAATGTCGTTAATGAGATTTACTACTTTTTACCTAAAACTTGATTTCAAGTTGCATGTATTCAGTTTCAGGATGCAACTGTTTCAGGGCATTTCGTTAAATTCGTGGAACTGGTAGTATCATGGGCAGTTTAAAATCATTCTAAAACCTGATATTCAATGAGTATACCGAATCACATGTCCGGCTTTGAGCGGCGGGTAGCCTTTTTGCTAGCCGGAATTTTTTCCACCCGTATGCTCGGTTTATTCATGATACTGCCGGTATTTGCGCTCTACGCAAAGCAAATTGAAGGATATACCCCTTTTCTAACCGGGCTGGCACTGGGAATATATGGACTTACCCAGGCTTTTTTCCAGATACCGCTGGGATTGCTCTCTGATCGTATTGGCCGGAAGCCAGTGATTATTGGGGGATTGCTGGTGTTTATCATTGGCAGCGTGGTAGCCGCTATGGCAGACAATATGTGGGGTGTGATCCTTGGCCGGGGTTTACAGGGAGCAGGGGCTATTGCCAGTGCCGTTATGGCGTTAGCAGCCGATCTCACCCGGGAAGAACACCGGGTAAAAGTGATGGCACTGATTGGGATCAGCATCGGGGCTTCTTTTGCCGTCGCACTGGTAATTGGCCCATTAATCCACGGCTGGGCTGGAATTTCAGGAATTTTCTGGTTTACTGCAATCCTGGCGATGGTGGGCGTTGTGCTGGTCGTAAGTAAAGTTCCTAAGCCCGCAGTGAGCCGTTTTCGTCGTGATGCCCAGGTTGAGATGGACTGGATAGGCCAGGCATTAAGTCACCCGCAGCTTCTACGCCTGGATCTCAGTATATTTATTTTACACTTTATATTAATGGCCAGTTTTGTGGTGATGCCGGAATTTCTGGCAGCACAATTCACCGCTGACGTAGCATCGCACTGGAAGGTATATTTACCGGTATTATTGCTGTCAATGGTGGTGGTAAGCCCGTTTATTTTTCTTGCTGAGAAAAAACAGTATATAAAACAGTTGCTTATTGCTGCTATCGGCCTTGTTGCGCTCACCCAGCTGGCTTTTTTCCAGTTCGCCGCGAGTTTTGCAGGACTGGCATTTCTGTTATTGTTATTCTTTATAGCGTTTAATCTTCTGGAGGCGCTGTTACCTTCGTTGGTATCAAAAATGGCACCGGCGGCACACAAAGGTACGGCGATGGGAGCATATTCCACTTCCCAGTTTTTCGGTGTATTTCTTGGCGGGATTGGCGGTGGCTGGTGTGTCAGCCAGTGGGGGAATGAGAGTGTTTTCCTGATGAATATGACCCTGGCACTGGTATGGCTGGGATTGATCTTGGGGATGACGCAACCTGATTATCATAGCAGTTACCTGCTCAACGTAGGTGTGATGGATGAACAAAGGGCCAAGCAAATTGCAACGCAACTGACGGGGATAACAGGCGTTGTAGAAGCGCTGGTCATTGCGGCTGAAGGTGTGGCGTATTTAAAAGTAGATTTGGATGAACTGGATTTGGATGCCTTAACAGCCTATTCAGTTTCTCCATCTGAAGTTTAGAAATAAAATCTTTAAATTAAAGTAGAGTATGAGAGTAAGGGGAGAGTTATGGCACGGGGTGTAAATAAAGTTATTCTGGTCGGTAATCTGGGGCAGGACCCTGAAGTTCGCTATTCACCAAATGGTGGAGCGATTGCCAATATATCAGTAGCAACATCAGAATCGTGGAAGGACAAAAATACCGGTGAACAGGTCGAAAAGACAGAATGGCATCGTGTAGTATTTTTCCGCCGTCTGGCCGAAATTGCCGGCGAGTATTTAAAGAAAGGTTCGAAGGTTTATATCGAAGGAAAATTGCAGACACGCAAGTGGCAGGATAAAAACGGCCAGGATCGTTACACAACTGAAATTGTCGCAAACGAAATGCAAATGCTGGATAGTCGCGGAGGAAGCACAGATTTTTCTCAGGCAGCAGCCCCTGCAGCAGCCAGTAAGAGTAGTAGTGCTTCGGGTGATGCGCCACCACCAATGGATTTTGATGATGATATTCCATTTTAAACTGGAATAGGTGTAGTTAGTAAA
>JARRJY010000066.1:0-11411 GCA_037388705.1 Gammaproteobacteria bacterium | reverse complement strand
AATATCGCCTTTACACACCCCGTTACAGCCACATATTTCTGCGTTCTCAGACATACTGGCAACACGATTATCATCACCGTGCCCTGAGTCTCCAAGATGAGCCTGACCAAAAAGAATATTTTCACGGAAATCGGTAATATCAGTTTCGTCACGCATCAGGTCAAAATACCAGGTGCCATCGATGGTATCCCCATACATTACAGCACCCTTGATCTTGTTATCATTTACAACCAGTTTTCGATAAACACCTCGTGAAGCATCCTGGAAGACCAGTTCTTCCGTATTTTCATCACCAGTGAAATCACCTGCGGAAAACAAATCGATGCCAGTCACTTTTAACTTGGTTGAAGTAACCGTACCCTCATACCGACCAATACCATGTTGGGCGAGGTGGTTGGCACAGACCTTGGCCATTTCAAATAGCGGTGCCACCAGGCCATAAGTCATGCCACGATGCTGTACACATTCACCCACGGCATATACACGCGGATCAAAAGTTTGTAACGTATCGCTTACCACGATGCCACGTTCGCAATGAATCCCGGCCTGCTCTGCCAGTGCAAAGTTGGGGCGAATGCCTACCGCCATAACGACAAGGTCAGTATAAATTTCTGAACCATCCTTGAAACGAACTTTCTCTACATGATCCTTACCAATAATGGCTTCTGTCTGGGCACCCATTAAAAAATTCAGCCCGCGTTCTTCCAGTGATGTCTGCAACATTTTTGCAGCAGGTTCATCCAACTGTCGCTCCATCAAAATGTCCATGAGGTGTACAACTGTGACACTCATGCCCTGTTGCATTAGTCCATTTGCTGCCTCAAGGCCAAGCAAGCCCCCACCAATTACAACGGCATGCTTATGTTTTTTTGATGAATCAAGCATCTGGTCAACGTCATGAATATCCCGGAATGCAATAACACCTTCCAGGTCATGGCCAGGCACCGGAATAATAAATGGGTTGGAACCGGTTGCAATCAACAACCGATCATATTCTTCTACCGTCCCGTCACTCGCAATAACTCTTCGATTCACACGATCTATTTCGGTAACTTCCTTACCTTTATGTAACTTGACACCATTATCCACATACCATTTCTCATCATTGAGCATGATTTCATCGATTGTTTTCTCACCACAAAGTACAGGCGATAACATGATACGATTATAATTTCCGTAGGGCTCGGCACCAAAAACAGTAATATCATAGGTCAACGGATCTATTTTCAGTAATTCTTCAATGGTGCGGATTCCTGCCATACCATTACCAATAACAACCAGTTTTTCTTTCATCTTCTTATACTCCAAACTATTAGGCTGCTTCTTCAGGTTTATGTTGACGTTCGTAAAGGAACTTCAGAACCGCAGCACGGTACTCGTTGTACCTGGCATCATTAGCCAGGCCAACCCTGTCGCGTGGTCTTGGCAAATCCACTTCCAGTATTTCTCCAACTGTTGCTGCAGGGCCATTGGTCATCATGACAATCCTGTCCGATAGTAAAACGGCTTCGTCTACATCGTGGGTAATCATAATGACGGTATTATTCAATCGTGCCTGGATTTCAATCAGGGAATCCTGCATATGAGCACGGGTTAAAGCATCAAGCGCACCGAAGGGTTCATCCATCAGTAACACTTCTGGCTCCATGGCAAGTGCCCTTGCAATACCGACTCGTTGTTTCATGCCTCCAGAAATTTCGGCCGGTCGTTTATGCATGGCATGCTCCATATGTACCAGTTCAAGATTGTGCTCTACCCAGTTCCTCATTTCTTCCATTGATTTCTTACCTTTGAAAACCTGTTGTACTGCAAGTTCAACATTTTCATAGGCAGTTAACCATGGCAGTAAGGAGTGATTCTGAAATACCACTGCCCTGTCCGGACCAGGCTCATTCACTTCACGTCCATTAAGAATGACACCACCTTCGGTTGCCTGGTACAGTCCTGCAACAATGTTTAGAACTGTTGATTTTCCACAGCCAGAGTGTCCGATCAGTGAAACAAACTCACCTTCCTTTATTTTTAGATCCACTTTATCGAGAGCTTTAAATGGACCATCCGGAGTTGGGAACTCTATAGAGACCTGCGATATGTTTAAATGTAAATGTGACATTGTTATTCCCCTGTTAGCGCAGTACTGCTGATTTATCCCAGCTTACTGATTTCTGTAATATCAGCATCAGGCGATCAAGCATGAAACCAATTAAACCGATAGTGAATACCGCGACCATGATGCGTGCCAGCGAGTTGGAACTGCCATTCTGGAATTCATCCCAGACAAATTTACCCAAACCAGGGTTTTGCGCCAGCATTTCTGCTGCAATTAATACCATCCAGCCGATACCAAGAGACACTCGTAACCCTGCAAACATCATCGGAGTTGATGCGGGTAATACAATTTTAAACACCTTGGTGAACCAGTTTAGTCGCAGTACACGGCTTACATTTATAAGATCTTTATCAATTGATGAAACACCCACTGTGGTATTGATGATTGTTGGCCATAGACAACACAGTGTTACAGTAATTGCTGAAGTCAGGTAGGACTTTTCAAACAATGGATCATCACTGATATAAACCGCACTGACAATCATGGTAACAATGGGTAACCATGCCAGGGGGGAAACAGGCTTAAAAATCTGTATTAACGGATTCAGTGCCGTGTATATAGTAGTGCTTAAACCGCAGATTATACCTACTGGTATCGCTATCAATGATGCCAGGAAAAAGCCTGTTGCCACTGTATAAACACTTGTCATTATCTGATCAAAAAATGTTGGCTTGCCTGTATATGGACGAATCTTGACTTCTGCATCAGGATTTTTTGCCAGTTTTACAGCATTACGTTTTTCCTGGCGCTTAATAAACGCCGCTTCTTTTTTCCGTTCAGCAACATGTTCATCTACCAGCACCATGGTTTGCTCCCATACTTTTGATGGTCCTGGTAACTCCCCAAGAGATGTCTGTATCTGCGTTGCAATAGCGCCCCAGATAGCAAGAAACAAAACAATTGCCATAGCTGGAACACCCAGTTTCAAAGTTGTATTTTTGAAAAAAATACCCCATTTGACTTTCTTGATATTAAATGAAGAGTACAAAAGGCTTTTCAGCTTGCTGTTATCAAATACACTCTCTACTCTTGTGCTCATTTTTCTTTCCTTCATCATGAGAATTTTTTAGTCCCTGCCAGGAATATCCTGGCAAGGGCTGATTTCACTAAATTTTATCTTTGCCTTTTAAACCAATTTTAAATTTTTTCAGGTATGCATTAGGTTTGCTACCATCATAGGTAATGCCATCAATAAAGTGCGTCTGAGGTTTACGGAAACCCGTTTCCTTGGCAAAGTCAGGAAAATCTTTAACTGATACTTTTCCTTCCGCAATCAATTCTTTTGCGGCAATCGCATAAATATCTGGACGATATACTTTCTTCGCAATGTCCTTGTACCAGCTATCTGATTTTTGATCTGCAATCTGTCCCCAGCGACGCATTTGTGTTAAGTACCAGATAGCATCTGAGTAGTATGGATAAGTTGCGTTGTAACGGAAGAAGACATTGAAGTCTGGCACTTCACGTTTATCACCTTTCTCATACTCAAAAGTACCTGTCATTGAGTTAGCAATAACATCATAGTCGGCACCCACATATTGAGATTTGGATAAGATTTTTACAGCTTCGGGGCGGTTCGCATTGTTATTGGCATCCAGCCACTGTGCTGCGCGGATCATTGCCTTAACTACACGAATATGCGTATTGGGATATTTGTCCGCCCATTTCTTGCTTACACCAAATACTTTCTCAGGATTATCTTTCCAGATTTCGTAATCAGTGATAACCGGAACACCAATACCTTTGAATACTGCCTGCTGATTCCATGGTTCACCTACACAGTAACCGTAGATAGTACCGGCTTCCATGGTGGCAGGCATCTGCGGTGGCGGTGTAACAGATAACAAAGCATCTGCTTTTATTTGACCACTGGTATCGCCTTTATGCGGTGCATAGAAACCAGGATTGATACCTCCCGCTGCTAACCAGTAACGTAATTCATAGTTATGCGTTGATACCGGAAATACCATACCCATTTTGAATGGCTTGCCTTCTGCTTTGTATTTTTCAACAACGGGCTTCAGGTAATCTGCTTTTATAGGATGAACAGGTTTGCCATTTTTATGTGGCACATGTTTCTTCATCTCTGCCCAGATCTTGTTTGAAACAGTAATACCGTTACCATTCAAATCCATACTGAAAGCGGTAATTACATGGGCTTGAGTACCAAAACCAATGGTGGCACCCAATGGTTGACCTGCCAACATGTGTGCCCCGTCGAGTTCACCATCAATTACACGATCCAGTAATACCTTCCAGTTTGCCTGTGCCTCAAGTGTTACATACAAACCTTCATCTTCGAAAAAGCCCTTTTCATAAGCAATCGCCAAGGGTGCCATATCTGTTAACTTGATAAAACCAAACTTGAGATCTTCTTTTTCTGGCTCACCAACAGCTGCTTGTACATTGGTACTCGCAGTAAATGCCAGAGTAGAAAACATTATCGTGGTTGCTACTGAAAGAAGAGATTTCTTAAAAAAACCTCTTCTATCAACCTTTTTACTCACCTCAATACCCATCTTTTTCTCCCAAAAACAAAAACGGCGCCCACCTATGTAGAGAAACTCTCTATAAAGATGGACGCCGTTATCCACAAATTTTAATAAAGCAATGATGACCGCCATTGGACATCGTTGCCTGTATAAGTGCATTAACTATGCCAATACTTTTGTCAGGGATTGTATAACTATGAAATTAAAGAGAATTTTACTTCTAGTTACTGCAATTATTGAATAAACAGGCAGTTCAAAAAATGAAATTGTGCTCGTGATTGGTGCAAATATTAGCTTTGTCTAATGTTTTGCCCTGATTTGAAGCAAAACAAGATAATTTAAAACGTGAAAATCTCATCATCGAAGAATAAATCTGATGACATCTCAAGGCTGCCGTTTTTTGTATCAATACTCCAGCTGCCACGATGTGTGCCTTCCGACTTGCAATTGGCCAACGGAAAGTCCAGCCCCATTTCACTAACAATTTCCCGATAGAAATCTACCCAGAAAATGTCGTTGATGATGTTCCTGGTATCAAGCGAATCAGGGATATCCTGCCAACGTATCATTTGTGACATGTACCAGGCAGCGTGTGAATGCCAGGGGAATGTGGCGGTATATTTGTAAAAAACATTAAAGTCCGGGAAATTTACAGGTTTACTCTCAGGATCGTACTTATATTCTCCCGTTAATGGTCCACGAATGATGTCGGTAGGTACATTAATGTATTCATCACGCGAAACAATCTCTGCTGTTTCTAGTCGGTTCTCTGGCTTGTCAATCCAACGTGCTGCGTCAATTAATGCTTTTACCACGGCTTTATGAGTATTGGGATGGTTATAGGCCCATTCCTTGTTTACACCGAGGACTTTTTCAGGCGCGTTATTCCAGATTTCATAACTGGTAATTAATGCATGGCCTATTCCACTGTTAACCGCAAACTGATTCCAGGGCTCGCCAACACAAAATCCATCGACCATGTCTGCTTCAAGATTTTTCACCATTTGTGGTGGTGGAATAACAATCAGATCAAGATCAGTATCGGGATTGATGCCTGACGAAGCCAGCCAGTAACGCAAAAAATAGTTATGAGTGGAAGCAGGAAATACGTGGGCAAACGTTAATGGTTTCTTTCCCTGGGCTTTTCTTTTATCAATAACTGCTTTCAAAGCATCTGCAGTTACCGGACGAACTTTATCAAATCCCTCATCCCTGTCTTTTAATTCACTATAGAGATTATTCGATACGGTAATGGCATTGCCATTTACCCCCAGTACCATAGATGAAACTGTATCTTTCTTCCATCCCCCGATACCCAGCGTACTTGTTATAGGCATTGTCGCCAACATTTGTGCACAATCAAGAACACCATAAGCAAGCTTGTCACGAATATTGGCCCATGACGCTTCCCTGGACAAATAAACATCCAGGCCATATTTTTCAAAAAAACCTTTTTCTTTTGCTATCGCAAGGGTCGCACAATCCGTTAACGGTATAAACCCAATATTTAATGCTGTTTTTTCCAGTATATTCTCATTTGACATTATCTGTTTCTCAACATGCCTATTGTTTTAATGCTTCAGTAATTGAAACAATCTGTTCTGCGATTTCTATAATTCGTTTATTGTTATCCATTGAAAGGCTTCTAAGTATCTGATAAGCCTCGTCTTCGTTGCACTGACGCTGCGCCATAACAATACCCTTGGCTTTTTCAATAATTTTACGTTCTTCAAGCGAAGTCTTGGTTTTCTCAAGTTCGGAACGCAGCGCCTGAAATTCTCTGAACCTGGCGATAGCAACATTCATGATTGGTTGTATTCTGCTTTCATTAAAGCCATCTACCACGTAAGCACTTACACCAGCATTAATGGCCTCAGATATCATGCTATTGTCAGCATCATTAGTAAACATAACTATAGGTTTTGGGTTGTGCTGGGTAACAATACGCATTGACTCCAGCGAATCCCGATTGGGCGACTCCAGATCGACGATAATGACATCTGGCTGCCGTTGTTCAATATGCATCAACAAGTTATCACTGGAACGCAACACTGCAATCACCTCATACCCGGCATCTTTTAGCGCTTTCTCCAGAATGATTGCGCGACTACTGTCATCGTCGACAATTGTTACATGCAGTTTCTTGCTCATTGTTTACTTCAGAATATAGTAGCGGGAAGTAAGCAAATGGTATTCATCCCTGAGGAGCAAATCAACTATTTAATATCCAGTACTTATGGTGTGCACTGAAATATTGCAAAACCTGTCATTTATTTCTTGATTTTCACAATTATGGAAAAGGGCATAAGCCCTTTTCCAGTTCCCGGGTACCTTCTCAGGCCGCAGCTGAAGCAGCTGCATCCTTCATAGTTGTTGCTAACACAACATACGCTTCTGTCCAGGCTTCCTTTACTTCGTCCGTAAAGTCATCACCAAGCCCCTGGCCAAGCGTCCAAAGCAGTGCTTCCGCAACAGTGTCATAGTGTTCATCCTTGACGCCATAACCTGCATGACGGATACCAAGATCCTGTACAGCCGGGACCAGTTCTTCAAGGTTTTCCAAGCCTTCAACCACTAAATTAATCGTGCTCATCAGTTTTTTACCTTGCTCAACCATATTCCCACTAAATAATGGTTTGAGTTCAGGATCTAACTCAAAAAGCTTTCCATAAAATAACTCCGCTGCTTTATCGGCAATCGGAAATACTTTACCCCATGTAACTTTTATTAAACCAATTTGTTTGGGCGTCATACTCTTTCTCCTTAATTTAATTAGCTTTTCATCGGGATTCGAATAACTACACCACCCATAACATCTCCGATTTTAAAGTCGGTACGTGGGCTATCCTTATGAGCGTTGTGGCAGGATGTACATGCTGGTGCCACAGCAATATCAGGATAAATAGCAGTGTAGTATTTCTGTTCCCCCAGGGTTTCCTCAGAATAGTAATTTTTACCCGGGTTATCGGCGATGTATTTCAGTCCTGTTTTTTCCACATCTGTTTTTGGTTTATTTTGCTTGTTAACCGGCCATAGTGAAAGTAGTGAATAACTGAAATCAGAACCTTTTTCAGATACACGTTCAGCTCCGTAACGGAACATTTGTGCCGGCAAAACCAGCGCCTTGTCATCTTTCCAGTGCTCAGATGCCTTGATAACTTTTTCTTCCTTCACCAGACGGTTAACTATCAACTTAGTATAAACTGTTCTGTCTGCTTCCATGACACTATGTAGCGCATCTGCCATGGATTTTGGTTCGATACCGCTTGTTTTAGTTTCACCACAACCGGCTAAAACGGTAGCTATTCCCAGCATACTTACTATGCTAATTGTCTTAAAATTCATTTTTTCTCTCCTGATTGATAATTTTTGAATTAATTAAATTACGTACCTTGCTTTTCTAGGGGTATTTCATGGGCTACCCTCCTTCGGTTTAGAACTTTTCTCTAACCGCTGTTTCACCAGATCGATACTCTCAATATGCACTGAGGGCATCCCATTGAAATTCTTGTTAACCAGATTCTTGTCAGCTAATGCATCGAGTGAAAAACCAAGGCCATGGCAGTTCATACAGACAGAACGCAACATCTTCTCATTGGGTCTTAGATTCATATTCTGGTTGTGCTCAGCAAAAACCAGTCCATGACCATGAACTTTCTTTAACTGTCGGGGAAGATGGCAGGTTGCGCATGACACACCGGTATCAGGTTCTGCCTGACCGGTAATTTCTTTATGCCAGGCGAAAAAATGTGGAGAGTCTTTATAAGATTTACTGTGTTGATCAGCATGGCAGGTCAGGCATGCTTCAACGGCTGCATGTTGAGTATCAAACTTATGGGCACTGTGACAACTTGTACAGGATAGCTCTATATCATGTGCCTGTGGACGCATGGGCTGTGTTGCCATCGCAGGTGTCATGGCGCTTAGCCCTTCCTTAAGGCGCATTCCATGTTTTCCTGAAAGAAAACCAATGACCTCGGGAACGTGACATGCCTGACATGCTTCATGTGTCGGTTTATTAATCCATTTGGTTTTATCATCAGGCTGTTCCTGCTCATGGCAGGCTGAACAATTCACCCCAGCATTAGCATGTGCTGTCATAGACCAGTCTTCTGTAATTAATGGATCTTTTTTCACTCTCAATGGCGGATCAGCATCGTATTGCGTGAGTTTGTTGAGGGGGTATTTGTCTACCGGGTAGTTCCCCAGCAGCGCGATATCCTTGGCAAGGCTGGTCTGTTTAACCTGTGCGTTAGTTAAGTATTCTGGCTCGTTAAGGTGCTTTTCAAGGAAGTCTTCATAGAGCGCTGTATTATCGTGGTAGTTATGACAACCAGCCGTTCCGCAACTATTAAACTCCATACCCTGATGACTGGGCCTGTCATCTGCAATATCCTGGTGACATTTAAAACAATAATCACCGGGAAGGGTTAAACCCATTTCACCCGCAATTTCCTGTTTATGCTCTGTGTGACAGGTAACACAAACACGTGCATCCAGTTTTTTTACACGAGATGCGTTTCGTGGATCGGTAAACTTGGATTTCGGATGGGAATCCCTCGCTTCCTTTAATTCAGCACCATGGCAATTCATGCAGGCATCCTGCAAAACTTCTCCACCACCAAAAGAACTCGTATGACAACTGGCACATGACATTTCAATTTGATAATGACCATGCGTCATGGCACCGGGCGAATACAAAGTCTTGTCATCACCGTAGAGACGGTAAACCAGGTAACCGGTAAGAAGTAAGCTTATAACTAACCAGTAAATCCATTTTGTTGAATTGTTACCCATGCCTGCCTTTTCCTAAAAGTAATATGTTTTGAAGACATGCATGGTCAGCAAGACAGGTAACGGCCAGAAAATTAATATATGTATCCAGACCAGGTTGCTTTTTATTTTCCTGTATAACACGGCATCCAGTTTGTGTTCGATAGCAACAATAACTGAAGATACGCCACCCGCAATTAGCACCCCAACAAAACTCAGTGCCAACAGGTAGTTCAGACCACTTCCAAGATGATATCCGCTATGTAGCGCAAGACCGGCAACGGCAAGTGCGCCTGTTACCACGTGAATAATTCGCCAGAGCGGGAAGGTTAAAACCGAAAATTTTCTTATGCGTTTTCTGAGAGACAAAACCAGTGCTATAGCTGATAACCCCAGAAGACTAAAACCTGAAATTTGTTTGAAAATATTATCACGCCATAACATATCCCACTGCCATGGAACGTGTACTGTATCGGCATAGGGAATGGCAGGTAAGACTAACGCCAGTAATAATCCAAAAATACTGAATAGTCCTGCAATCAGTAAACTGCCAGCACCTTTTACAGGTTGTGGACTTGGAGCACTACTTAACATTTGCGTTAACAGTGGCCGACAACTTCCACATACTGAACAGGCACCCGTTTCCCCTGTTATATCCTCCAGCGAGGTAGCACCATTTCTTATAACTGTTGTGAGATCTCCACGTGTAACACCTGTACAATTACACACTACCGTCGTTGCGGGCCACTGATGAACATCTGCCGAGTTTTCGTCTGGCCATAAGTTGCCGGTGTTAACAAACCGTTTGAGATTCCATGGCCAGATAAAACGTTTGTTAAGGATTTTTTCCTGGATGCGCCCAAGTTCACCTGATTCGTTAACTAAAATCGCTCCAATGATTTTGTGATGTTTGACAACCAGTTTCCGATATATTTTCCTGGAAGTATCATGATATATATATTCTTTCTTGTTACTTATGCCATCAACGTCGTTCACTTCTCCCATGCTAAATACCGGGATATCAACTACTTTTAACTGGGTGGCTGATAATGAACCTGTATAGTTGGCTTTTTTTCCTGACAAAGAAAATGCTGCCACTTTAGCCTGTTCATAGCCTGGTTTGACTATGCCGTATACATTTCCTCTATGCTCTGAACATTCACCAATAGCATAAATATCAGGATCAGATGTTTGCATGGCATCATTAACACGGATACCACGACCAACGCTTAGATGTGCCTGCCTGGCCAGTTCAATATTTGGTTTAATTCCCGTGCTAAGAATAATCGTGTCGCATTCAATTTCTTTGCCATTTCTCAGGATAATCTTCTCATGTCTGCCGTTATTTTCGATTTCTTTGATGGTGTTTCCAAGATATACCTTGATACCCAGCGACAGGATATGTTCACGTAGCATCTCCCCTGCTTTTTCATCTAGCAGGTTACTCATCAGGAACTGGGAATGATCGATAATCGTGACTTCTGTATTCTCACGTGACATGGCTTTAGCGGCTTCAATACCCAGTACACCACCACCAACGACTACCGTTTTTCTCGAACGAGCACGGCGTGCTAACAAACTTTCCACATCCGACATGTCACGAAATGTGAACACGTTGTTAGAGTTGATTCCCTTGATGCTCGGGATAAAGGCACTGGAACCTGTTGCTATGATGAGTTTTTTATATGGATGAACACGATCCAGTTCATCGACAACGACTTTTTTTCCGGGATCGATTTCAACTATCGCACAATTATGATGCTCAACTATCTGCTCGGTATGCGGTAATCGCTGGCTGATCAGCAATTCATCCCAGTTTAATTGTCCAGCAAAAAATGAAGAAAGTTTAACGCGGTTATAGGGTTCCCATGGTTCATTACCAAATACTACAATGGGGCAATCACAAAGACAGGAGCGAACTGTCTTTATAAAATGAATTCCAACCGGACCAGTTCCAATAACAATTACTGGTAACTCATCGTTTGTCGGTATTGTTTCTGGTTTTGCCGCAAGTAAATTCATATTCGCCCTGAAAA
>JARRJY010000065.1:0-25463 GCA_037388705.1 Gammaproteobacteria bacterium | reverse complement strand
CCATGGCGTCATAACCCATGGCATTCATTACCTCGACGACCGGTGCTCCCGCCAGGCGTACCGGAAGTACAGTGCCATGCCAGGTGTCACCACTATCCAGCAGCAGGGTACGATCACGCAAGGCAGCGCGTTGGCGTTTAACAATAGTCGCAATATAGGCAAATCCACCAACACGGCCTTCACGTTTTGCGCGTTCAACGAAAAGAGCATCACCTTCCTCGCGGTGGAAAACCGGGGTCAGGTAACCATGGGTATCATTGGTCCATAGAATACGTAGATCAGGTTTTGAACCAGCGTTTTTACAACCACTCAATAGCACTATTAACAGTAACAGGATGTATAGAAAATCGTTTTTATTAGTATTATTTCTCATTGTTTAGATCCTTTCGAAATAGAGTTAAATGAGATACCTGACATATTTAATTGCGACTCATTCTTTGTTTCATATTTCTCTCGATTCCTTTCATCCTTGCAAAGCGTTGATAGGTCCAGTTTTTTTCATAGGCCCGCTCTAGCACAAAGTTCAGTGAATTCATCATGCGTTGACGTTTAACCAGAGCATCGGTTTCCAGTACTTGTTCACCTTTTCCATTAAAAAATATAAGTGCGGGTAATCGACTAAACTTCATTCTTTTGAACCATGATGCAGGCGTAGTAAGACGTCCATTTGGCATACGGATCGCTGTTTTGCCATCAGTTGAATCAAAACGTACAACCTCAAACTCCTTAAGCGTATTCCGGACACCTTGATTTGCGAGTACATTTTTATGAAAGTCATTACACTCAGCGCAACCCGCTTTCTCAAACAACACCATTAATGGTTGGCCGGTGGCGATATGCCCACGCTGTAGCATGTGAGGAGGTTGACTGAATAGACTGTCATGCTTGAGGCTATATTTATTCCTGCTGTTTCTACTTTCAACTGATGCATGTCGAAAATAGTCACTAAGCGTCTCAACCCGGTAATGTTTATTGATAACGTAGTTAAGAATATGTTTAAACCTTTTGGGAGACTGATAGCCCGTAACACGCAACACTCTTTTTCCGCTGGAATCATAAAACACCAGGGTTGGTGAAAACTCTGCACCTACCTTTTTTGCAAACTGCTTAATACTAAGAGGCTTTCCATTTGGGCTGACCATTTCCGCATCATCGAAAATTTCCAGGCCCACAGAATCAAAGTAACGTTTCACTATTGAAGACAACTCTGGATCACCCAGGCTTTTTTTAACAAACACTTCACAATACGAACATCCCTGTGTTCCAAAGACAACCATCAACCCCTGTTTTCCATTTCTGAATGCTTCTTCCCTGGCCTGTTCAAGATCATGGAATGGTAATTCTTTAAACCACTCAGGGTATTTATTTCCATAGCTAATACTGTCGTCAAAATCCTTAGCCTGTACTAGACCTGAGCCTGACACAAAAAAGAGAGTTGCTAACCAGCTAATATATAATTTTTTAAATTGATGAAATTGCATATCTAACCTCCTTATTAAAAATTCTCTTCAATAATGTTGATGTCGCCTGTTACAAGAAATTCTGATTTAAACTGTTGATAGGCCTGGCTATATAATTGTGAAGCTGGAAATAACAGGTATGCCTGTTCGATATATTCCAGTCCTTGTTTTTTACAACACGTTGTGTTGAGGAGACTTAAGCCAATCTGGTATGCCAGTTCAGCAGGCATGGCATCCTTGTTATAACCTGTATAAACAGGATCAGTTTGTTGAACTCCATTACCTCCTACTCCATACAACGACACATAATCAGTAAAAGTTTGTCGCCTTGGACCTTTATAACGAAACACTGTGCAGGGAACAGACCGGTTATTTTCATCCTGGCAAACACCTGCACCATTAAATTCAGAATTTTCAGGAACCTGCCGGTTAACAGGTAACATACAAACAGGCTGACCCGTCTCGTGGTCAACTCTCCATATGTACTGTTTAACATTGCCATCCGTGTCAATCCTGATAATGGCTATAGGGTTTACACCTCCCTTGAACAGAACACGGTATTCACCTGAGCGTGAAGTGAAGTCATGACAGGCATATTCATTTTCCAGTCCATTGTGGCCTGACTTGCATAAATATAGATTTCTAACTGGGGTCGCATCTGCTGGCAGAAAACCTGGACAGGCGGCACTTGCCTTAACTGGCATTCCGAGACAGCCCAGGATAAATAGTGAGACCAAATAAAAACGAAATTCTTTATTCATGACCCTCCCTCCGATTAATTTCCTTGATATCTACGGGTATTTGCAGGCTGACTGACTGGTGGAAAAATAGCTCTATTGGCTGTGCCTGGAATTACCCTTAGCTGCTAAACTCAGTTGTAGCGTGGTGGGTAGAAAAAGTCTCAACCGAACAACGACGGAAAAACTAAAAAAATACAACGGAATATTTTCTTTTAAATACAATGAGTTACTATATGTGTACGGAATTACTTCTGAGTCCTGAAGTCTATAAATCAGTGTCGCAGAGGATTATTGCTTATGGAAAAACCGGTTAATACGGTCTTCTATATCGAGCAATGGCGTATTTCTCCCGGGGAAGGATTAATATCCCGTGATGGTGAGATAGTACATCTTGAGCCCAGAGCCATGGAAGTGCTGGTCTATATGACCTCACGTCCCAATGAAGTCATTAGCCGCGAAGAACTGGAAAAAGAAATCTGGCACGGGGCCATAGTAGGTTACGACGCCGTAACCAATACCATCATCAAGCTACGCAGGGCGTTGAATGACAATGCTCGACAACCCCGCATCATTACCACCATTCCCAAGAAGGGGTACCAGCTGATTGCACCTGTTGCTTTTGTTGCCAAGCCAGCTGCTGAGCAGGAAATAGAAAAACCAGAAAAAGAGCAACTGGAAAAAACTCGCTCTAAGCTAATAACACCTGCCAACATAGGTATTCTTGCCATCGTCCTTGTTTTTGGCACTCTATGGTTGTCATCAGAAAATATCCCCTCCATTGAAACCAGCGAACCAGCCAGCTTTCCCTCTATTGCAATTCTGCCGTTTGATAACTTGAGTAATGATCCTAAACAGGAATACCTGGCCGATGGTATGACTGAAGACATTATTACTGACCTCTCAGGACTTTCAAACCTGATGGTGATTGCCAGCAATACCTCCTCAATCTACAGGGATAAAAACCTGCCTTCAAAACAAATCGGTGATGAACTGGGGGTTAAGTACATTTTAAAAGGCAGCGTACGCCCGCTTGGGAATACTATCCGGATTAATACCCAGCTTATCAATGCTGAAACTGGTTTTAATGTCTGGGCTAAACGATACGACAGGAACCTTAACGAAGTGTTTGCTGTTCAGGATGAGGTGACACAAAACATTGTTAGCTCACTGACCGTTAAAGTTTCCAGCCAGGAAAAAGTACGCCTTGCACAAAGGGAAACCGATAGCCTGAAAGCTTATGACTTTTTCCAGGAAGGACAACGCCTCTCCATATTACGAACAAAAGAAGGTTATCAACAGGCTCATGATGCTTTCGAAAAAGCCATCGAGCTGGACCCCGCCTATGGTCGTGCCTATGGTGCCATCGCGGTAATACTTAATTTTGAATACCTGCGAGGCTGGGTAGATGCACCTGTTGAAACACTGGACAGGGCACTTGTACTATCCAGGAAAGCTGTTGAACTGAGTAATTCCGTACCACAAACACACTGGGCGCTGGGCTTTACTCACCTGATGCGTAAAGAATATGAACAGGCTGAACAGGCTGTAACCCACGCCATTAATATTTCTCCAAATTACTCGGAAGGATTTGGCCTGCTTGCCTTAGTAAAAATGAACCGTGGTAAAGCCGATGAAGCTATTAAACTTAATAACAAGGGCAAGCGACTCAACCCGTATTACTCCTGGCAGTACCTGTACACCGAAGGCTGCGCTTACTTTAGTAAAGGGGATTATGCCTCGGCAATTTCCGCACTGGAAAAAGCCAGCGCGAGAAATGAAAGCGCTATCCAGGTAAAATTATTTCTTGCAGCGAGTTATGCCTACACTAACCGTCAACGAGACGCTGAATGGATAACAGAAGAGATTAAAGCTCTTAGCCCTACAGCTACCGTCAGTGATGTAGGCCGGAATATTCCTATAGAAGATCCTGAATTCAAGAAATCTCTTTTATTACCAACCAAAATTCACACCTTCCAGTAATGCTGTCTGTGTTTGATACTCTGAATTACTGGCATGAATAAATGTTTTGGCCTTGCCGCCAAAACGCTTCAGGATACCTGAGGTAGAAGCAACGCCATTACCCATGGTCAGGCTTTCTGCAATCTTGCGCCTGGCCTGCGGACTGATACGGGCACTTACGGAAATAGCCTGGTTTGGCATCTTCTGGCTCAGGAAAAGCTGCTTCATACCGGCGCGCTGTTCATTAGTGAGTTTCTTGCTATGAAATGCTGTACGTAAAACAGCTGCCTCACATTTACCTGCCACCAAACTCTTATAGACTTTACCCATACCCCCTTTCACGCCCTTGATAACCGGTTGACGAACCGGGTTACGGTAATAGTCCAGTACTGATAATGTTGACAGGTTAGGTGGTGAAATACCGCAGATATTTTTACCAATCAGGTCATCTGCTTTGCTGTATTTACTGTTATCTTTATCTGTTAGTAAAACAAACTGCAGGTGGCCAGGTAATTTTACAAGAACCTGGTGCCCGAGGTGAGCAATGCGCCAGGAGACAAAGTGCGGACCATCAAATACAATATCGTATTTATCATTACGCATATCGCGTTGATAAGCGATCCAGTTTCCCGGGTGTTCATAAACTACCTTGCTACCCAGTAACGCTGTTAAATGATCAGCGATTGGTCCATATAGTTTTTTGCCTGCTTCCGCGGACTCTCTTGGAGGCGCGGTCAATATAAGACCTTTCGCAATAACCTGAACAGGAAACAACAAAGAAACAACAAGGCCTAACTGTAGTGCACCAAGTAACATCATCTTTTTCATAAGCCCTACTCCTACTCTTGTTCGATGATAAATTGCGGTTTAACCGCTTAAATAGTATTCATTGTTCTCTTGGTGGGAACCGTGTTTCGAGAAGTGACAATTACACTTGCATTATGTGTGCCATATGGTCAGAAAGGCTGTATTATGCGAAATTTGTATTAGAATATCTGGTATAGCTGTACAAATAGCTGCCAAATGCACCAGAAGATCTTTGCAAGATGCATACTGCTACACTCTGGAAAGGGGTATGAGTTATCGTTAAAATGAAATGCGTCCAAGGAGAAATGCATGGCTGTACCGGTACTTAATATTCCCACCCAGGAACTAAATAAAAAGCCCCGGCCATATTTAAAAGTAAAAAGCCTGCAACGCTGGTTAGATGATTTACCCACCGCGAATACGACCCTCTCAACCCAGCAGTTGCTTCAGCAACTCAGGACGATCAACCGCTCGCGGTACCCGGCACATGAACGTATTCTTTTGCTCGACACGTTAAGGCCCACTGCGCGAGAACTACTAATACAGCTCAAAACACAATTAAAAAACCCGCAGTTACCTCTGGGTAGAAAACAAAAAGAAGCGGCAGATACTATCCAGGAAATCCTTGAAGAACTGGCAGCCGGTTATAAATCCGTTGTCAGTCAATTCGCCATGTATGACACGCGCAAAGAGTCTGACGACATGTTATTACGCGAGGCAATTTATAACAGTCTCCAGTTCCTGGCCCGCCAACTAGTGGAAAGCTACCTGGTCTATGCGCCGGAACCATATGATACCTGGCGTGAACTGCATCAGCTTTATAATTATTCAGAACAACTTGGCATGCATAACCTGCCTGTGGATGATCCCTATCCTGATTACATGTTACCGGTCGCCTACACAATTGAACTGGTTTACAAGCGTATCCTGTTGCTTTCACTGGCAGCACCCTATCACCTCATGCAAAACGAGGCTGAAGAAATTTATCACCTCATGGGCTCATGGACAGATGAGTGTCGTATCCTGCCAGTCATCAACAAAAAGGTTGAAAATGAATTTGTGTTTGACCTGGCTACCGATGCACCACCCCGCTACATTGGCAGGAACATGGACTGGCAACCGGTTAACGGTAAAATGCTGGACATTAAAGGTGTGCGTTTACGAATAGACAACTTCCTGCAACAATTTTTACGTCATGAAACTATAGAAGAAGTTCACACCCATATAGAAATTCAGACACGCGATATGCTTATTCGGCTGGCCCAATCACTGGAAGGAAACCTGGTCAGGAAAAGTGATCGCCGTAGCGGAGATGGCAATGTCCGTATCGCTGTCGGTATTAACCCGGCACATTACACTATCTCCGGCAGTGCCGAATTTACCCCGGAGATGGATGAGCTGAGATTAAATGGGCAACACAACATACAACCCAGCATGTTTGCTAATGCTTACAAGGAGGCCTTGAACAAGGATCGCATCCACAGCCATCATGATTACACGACTTATAGCTGGAAGCAGAATAACACCAGCTTAACCGGTTCCGCGTTGAACTGTTCCCTGGATAACGAGAACCAGCCTGTTAAAGTCGGCGAGCTGGTTGCTTATTGTGCTGAGAACAAGGTAAGTCAGAAATGGAAAGTCGGTTTAATACGGTGGGTCAAGTTCCAGAAGGAATCCGGTATAGATATGGGGGTTATGAATCTTTCACATACCGCTGTACCAGTTGCTATTAAAGCAATAAAAGGCACGGGCAAGGGTACAGACTATTTCCGCTCTTTAATGATCCCCAAGCAGGTTTCCATCAACCAGACCCGCAGCCTGGTAGTACCGGCTACTTTATTTGATGTGAATTCCGTGCTGGCAGTTAATTTGAAAAACCGTTTCTTTTATATAAAGCTGACAAGACAGATTTTATCAACACGTTCTTTTGCACAGTTCGAGTTTGATGTACTGGAAGGTGCAAATAGTTAATGAAATATAAGGATTATGAAATGGAAAAGGACATATTCAAAACTACAGTGTTTAAATAACTGGGCTACTCTCAGGTAAAGTTGGGAATTCAGGTTATGAATAAAGAACAATTGTCCGAGGTCCTTGAATTTGCCTACGCCAATAATCCTCTCGCCATGGCTATTTTCGACATGGATATGTGTTACGTGTTTGCTTCTGAGCAGTGGTACCAGCAGTATGACCTGGAATCGCGGGATCTGGTTGGCAAAAATCACTACGAAGTTTTCCCCGAGATCCTCGACATGCCCGAGTGGCTGGAAATACATAAAAGAGTTCTTAATGGAGAAACCCTGGAGAACCCTCGCGACCGGCTGGTCCGCCCTGATGGGAGAGTGCAGTACCAGAGATGGATCATGAAACCGTGGTATGTACCCGGATCTGAGGTACAGGGTGGTGCGTTTATCTTTACCGAAGATATCACCAGGCAGATCGAACTTGAGGAAGAAAAAAACCACCTTATCGAACAATTGAAATCCGAAGTAAACCAACGCAAGGTTGCCGAGGAAAAACTGAGAAGGCTTGCCAGTACCGATGAGCTGACTGGCCTGTTTAATCGTCGGCATATTAACGAGCTTTTGGCAGAGGAGATCAAACGTGCATCCCGTTATAACAATGCCATATCGCTGCTTGTAATTGATATCGATGATTTCAAAATCATCAATGATACGCATGGGCATGATGCCGGGGACCAGGTTCTCCGGGCTTTTTCAAAATTACTGCTTGATGTTAATAGGGATACCGACAAAGTTGGTCGATGGGGTGGCGAGGAATTCGTTGTTGTCCTACCGCATGCCAGTACAGATAAGGCATTGACCCTGGCTGAACGTGTAAGGAGCAAGGTAGAAGCGGATGGTTTTCAACCTGTCGACTGTTTTACCGTGAGTATCGGAGTGACAACTTATAAACAAGGAGATACTGCTGAATCCCTGATAAAGCGTGCTGACACAGCACTTTACGCGGCAAAAAATAATGGCAAGAACCGCGTAGAAGCAAGTACCTAAATAAAAGGCTCGCTCCAAGACACACTGATATAAAAGGAATTTTATTTGAAAGGAATGATACTTTTATCCTGCTCTTCAACCGGTTTAATTACAGCTTCATTAATCACAATGATCTTTGCGCGTTCAAACAAGTTAAAGTCGGTGGCACTGGCCGAAGTATAAGCACCCATTTGTCTGCCAATCACAATGTCACCTGTCGTCAATGGTGGTAATTGAATATTTTCAGCAATGACATCAATGCTGTCACAGGTTGGCCCTGCCAGTACGGCATTTTCCCGTTGCTCAATATCACTGAATACGGTTAACGGGTACGTGGCATGATCATAAATCTGGCCACTATATGAGCCATATACACCATCATCAAGGTAATACCAGGTGCTGTCACCACGATGGGTTTTGCCCATCACGGTACTGACAGAAGTCATGGCCGGTGCTGACAGAAAGCGACCCGGTTCGGCAATCACGCTAACGTTATCCGGTAACCCAGCTAACGCTTCACGCATAGGTTGGCAAAAGGACTCTATATGCTGCACTGGGTTAATGTATTCCACCGGGAAACCGCCACCGATATCCAGCACTGATAACAACTTACCGGTATTTTCATAACAGCGTTCAATGATCTGCTGACATTGCTGAATAGCTTCTACGTGTTTCAAAGAATCCGCGCACTGAGAACCAACATGGAAAGAGAGACCTTTTACGTGCAATCCCAACCGGGAAGCCTTTTGTAACAGGATTTCTACTTCATCTGGCTTACAACCAAACTTGCGTGACAAATCGACGGTGGCCTGTGCGTTGGGAAAACTGACACGAATCAGCAAGCCAACACGATGACGGAAATTAACAAACTTTTCCAGTTCATACACACTATCGACCACGAACGTGGTACAGCCAAAACGAAGGGCATCACGAATATCCTTGTCGCGCTTGATTGGGTGAGTATGAATAGTATGACGAGGTCGCGCCCCTTGCTTGTACAGAAGCTCTACCTCACCGGAGGTGGCAATATCAAAGCCAGCACCCTGTCCTGCCAGGGTACGGATAGCACCCAGGTGTGGTAAAGACTTAATGGCGTAAAAAAATTCCACGCCAGGTAGTGCCTTACTCAGAGCCTGGTACTGATCAACCAGTTTCTGACAATCCAGTATCAGCAATGGTGAGCCATGCTCTTTTACCATTTGCTGGTAGAACGCGGCATCTTTAGCAGGTTGTACAGTTAATCGGCTCATGTTTATTTTTTCAGTGCATCAAGGATGTATTGTGGCAGAGCAAAGCTGGCCTTGTGTATAGCAGGATTATAGTAACGGGTGTTGATGTTCGCCAGCTTGAAGCGCTGCTCAATCTCGTCCTGGGAAAGATAGCGTAATTGCTCATTGTCCGTTGCCCAGGCAAAGGTCATCACACCACCAATATAGGTAGGGACAGCGGCACAATAAAAGCTGTGATCACTGAAATGAGAAACAAGACGCTGGTTGGTTGTCGTTACCTCATCCAGTTGCATAAAGGCCACGCCATTTTGTGTTACCAGCACACCACCCGGCTTGAGAGATCTTTTGCAATCGGCGTAAAAGTCGGTGGTAAACAGAACTTCACCTGGACCAATGGGATCGGTGCTGTCAGAAATGATCACATCAAACTTTTTATCGGTGGTGCGAACAAAGTTAGCACCATCATCAATCACGATTTCAACGCGCGGATCATCATAAGCACCGGCACTGTGGTTGGGCAGGTATTGCTTGCACATCTCGACCACCTGGTCATCAATTTCCACCTGGGTAATATGTTCCACAGAACGATGTTTGCAGACTTCTCTTAGCATGCCGCCATCACCACCACCAATGATCAACACGTCTTTCACGTTGCCATGGGCAAACAATGGCACGTGAGTGAGCATTTCATGGTAGATGAATTCATCGGCTTCGGTAGTCTGGATAATGCCGTCCAGCGCCATGACGCGACCGAACTTGGCATTTTCAAAAATTACCAGGTGTTGATGACCAGTCTTGTTTTCGAAATAGATCTTGTCTACCTCGAATTCCTGTCCATAACTGTCATACAGCGTTTCGCTATATTTCTTCATTTTTCGACCCGGCCACGCAGTTCTTCAGAAACTTCCATGCGTTGTGGGAAGAAAGCACGTTTGAGTACCGCGATAGAGTTTTCAGGCCTGGCATCACCACACATAAACACATCAAATGCAGCATAATCACGTTCTGGCCAGGTATGCACACTGATATGAGATTCAGCCAGTACCGCTACACCGGAAACACCGCCACTCGGTGTGAAGTGGTGAAGATGGATATGTAATAATGTTGCACCACACTCTTCAACACAGTTACGCATGGCCTGTTCAATGCGTTCTATACTATCAAGATGCTTGGCACCCCACAGGTCCAGTAGAAGATGGGTTCCGGCAAACTGGACACCATCACGTTCAATAAAATGATCTTTTTGTTCGGCCGCCAGCTCACCATTTTGTGGGTCTTGCCAACGGCCGTATTCCGCGACGGGAGATTCCAATTCCACCTCTGCAGGTGTAACGACTGCTTGCATACGCATTGCCTCCAAAGAACAGCTATTTTTAACACGCCGCTCACCGGAGACTACTCACTCGAGACAACGCTATGTAAAGGGAAACATAAAAACTCTTGGTTTAATTTGGGAAACGCGATTTTATAGATAAAAACCCAAAAAGCAAGCAATTTTGCACAACAATAATAGCGCCATAACAAACTGTTTTTTATGATATTTTTCTGATTGCCAGCGCTGATTTCGAGGCTACTGGTATAGGCCGATGTAAGAGGCGTACCAAAAAGGCTGCTCCTGGACCAGGGCGGCTGCCACCTCCAGTGAGCGCCTGGCCTGGTCTTCAAGGTCTTTGGAACCGGTTTGCCTGGCCAGTTCAAAACTGGCCTGAGTAAGGATTGCTGATGGTGAAGGTAACGGACCATCCAGAACCGCTTGCTCGGTTTCTTTATATTTTAACAAGGCATTGCGGTTCAGTTGCCAGCCCCTGTCGCTAAAGAACCATTGCCAGCTTTTTTCTGCCAGCCTGGTTGCTTTTTTGTAATCCCTTTTATCCTTGGTGAGATTGGCCCAGTCCAGCAAACCTTTTGTCAGATAGGCAGCATCTTCCAATCCGGCATCACCATATGTGCTTTTACCTACAGCGCGATACAGTTGTTTGCCATCCCAGAAATTGTTATGAATATACGATCGTAATTTATCAGCTGCATGAAAATATTTTTCGCTATCTATTTTAAGTTGCGCCCCAGCAACCAGTGCTGAAAGTACCAGGCCATTCCAGGAAGCAATTTTTTTACTATCAAGTGGTAACACACGATTCTTTCGGTGTCTTAACATTTTTTCGCGGGCCAAATTTAGTAGCTTTTCTGTCTTGTAGGGCGTCCAGTTATTTTGCCTGGCAATCTCATCTACTGAATCAGCAGTGATTAGATGATGTCCATGCTCAATATCAGACAGGTAATAACCACCTTCTATACCTTTCCCATCAATCGCCGACATACTGGCAATAAATGCTTCGTCAGCTTTCATTTCTTCCAGCATGAAATCTAATGTTTCGCGGGCAATATGTTCGTAATCAGTCCTGTTAAAAATACGCGCTGCTTTAAGATACAGGCTAGCCAGCAATGCGTTGTCATACAGCATTTTTTCAAAGTGAGGAATTTGCCAGCCCGGATCAATCACGTATCGATAAAAACCACCACCCAGTTGGTCACGCATTCCCTGTGATGCCATTACATTAAGTGTTAATTGCAAAAAATTGCCAAGACGTTTTTCCCTGTTATGTTGATAGGTATCAAGTAACACGTTTAACTGCGGTACAGATGGAAATTTATTCTGATCACCAAAACCACCCTGCATCTCATCTGCCAGCGCATAGGTTTCCAGTAAAAGCTTTTTGTTAATCTTTTCTTTGAAATCCTTTGTTATGCTGATCTTTTTCAGATCAGTCGCCATGGTAAGTTCTTTGCTTGCCTTTTCAGCAATAATGGTTAGTTCATCACTTCTTGCCTGCCATTCATCGTTTAAACTATTAAGCACATTCTGAAAGTCAACCGGTGGAACATACACCATGCCCACAATAGGATATCCCTGAGGGGTAACAAAAACATTCAATGGCCAACCCGCATAGCCACGTGTTTTTTCCACGAAATCTATCAGGCGGTTATCCAGCGAAGCATTCAGTTCACGATCGACTTTGACAGGAATAAAGTTGTCGTTTAGTAATTTTGCAGTCTCCTTGTTTTTATAACTTTCACGCTGCATGACGTGACACCAGTGACAGGAAAAATAACCGCTGGAGACAAATAACAGTTTGTTCTGTTGCTGTGCTTTCTTGATAGTTTCTTCATTCCACTGCTGCCATTGCACTGGATCATCGCCATGCATGGCCAGGTAAGGGGAATCGTGATTTTTCAGTTGATTACTTAGTGACTGCGTATTGGCAGCATTAGCAGTAACGCTTAATACCAGGACGCTTGCAAGAATTGATATGGAGGTTTTCACTATGCCTTTTCCTGTTTTACCTGTGCAGTATGACCGTAATTTAAATTTAGCGTTCACAGCGATCGGCGAAAACTGGAAAAAGTATGAGTACAGGTTGTTACATTAGTCGTCTTTATTAAGTGCTTCCTCATCGGCTATCGCGCGTTCAAACTCCTCATCCATTTCCGCTTCACTCATTTCTTCTTTTGCTTCTTTAACACGACGTTTTAGGACGCGTGAAAAAATCAGGCCCATTTCAAATAATAACCACATAGGTAATGCCAACATTACCTGCGAAACAATATCTGGCGGTGTCAGTAACATGCCAACTACAAAGGCACCAACAATGATATAAGGACGTTTCTGGGCAAGCTTTTCAGCTGTGGTAGCACCTGTCAGGATTAATAGTATTGTCGCAATGGGTACTTCAAACGCAACACCAAATGCGAAGAACAATTTCAGCGCGAAGTCCAGGTAGGTTGCAATGTCCGGTGCATGCGTTACACCTTCCGGGGTAGTGGTGGCCATAAAGCCAAACACAACCGGAAACACCAGGAAATAGGCAAACGCCATACCAGCATAATAAAGCATGATGCTGGAGAACAATAACGGAAAAGCCAGGCGTCGTTCATGTTTATACAAACCTGGCGCAATGAATGACCAGGCATGATAGAGAATATAGGGTATCGCGATAAATATGGATACCACCAGTGTTAACTTGAACGGCGTTAAAAATGGCGACACCACGCCAGTGGCAATCATGTTTTGCCCTTTTGGCAAGGTGGCAATTAACGGTGCCGCTAAAAAATGGTAAATGTCATTGGCAAAATAAAACAGGCTGAGGAAAAGGAGGAAAACCACGATTACAATACGTAACAGGCGATCACGTAACTCCAGCAGGTGCGTCATGAACGGTTGTTCCTGATCACCCGAATGCCTGGCTGCCTGGGGATCCTGCTGGGTGTTATCTGTCATTTTCTTTCGTGACCGTGCTGTCTTGTTCTATGGTGTCATAGTCCAAATCAGCAGCATCATAGTGGCCGGTTTCATTGGAAGTAATTTCATCTTCCAGTTCTTCTTCCAGATCATCTTCACGCTTGTCATCGTCATTAATCGCTTTTACCTGGTAATCAGGTTGCTCGTCTTCTTCCTCAAGACTAAAACGTTCGGTGTTCATGATCTGTTTGATTTCATCCAGGCCGGCGTCATTTTCTAGTGCTTTCTTGAGTTCTTCCTGCTGGATTTCACGGTCGATATCAGCCTTAACATTGACAATAAAACGACGTGCACGTCCAACCCAGCGACCTACTGTACGTGCCACATCGGGCAGACGCTCTGGTCCTATAACAATCAGAGCAACAACAGCAATGATGATGATTTCCCAGCCGCCGATATCAAACATGACTAAATCTAAATAAGAATGTTAAGAAAAAAATTACTTGGACTCTTCTTTTTTAGTCACTTCGCCTTCTTCCTTCACTGCAGAACGAAAACCTTTTACTGCTGCACCCAGATCAGAACCTACGTTACGCAGACGCTTGGCACCGAACAGAACAAGAACGATGATTAAAATAATAATTAATTCAGTTACACCAAAACCCATTTTGCTTCTCCAACTTGCTTAATATCATTGAAAACCCGGCAGGTTATTTCCACCAAGTAAATGAATATGTAAATGAAATACCACCTGACCGCCACCAGGACCGGTATTGATAATAGTCCTAAAACCGGTATCAAGCCCCTGTTGTTTGGCAAGATCAGATAACTTACGCATCATGTATGCAATAAGTGCATCATGACTTTCTTCCAGGTCATCCAGACTTTCTATATGTATGCGCGGTATCGCCAGTAAATGAACATCAGCTTTTGGTGCAATATCCTTGAAAACCACCATCTGGTCATCTTCGTAGACAATATCACCAGGAATTTCCTTTGCAGCTATTTTACAAAACAGGCAATCGCTCATTCTTCAATTCCTATTTGTTACGATTCGCTTTTTCTTCAATGCCGGAAACACCAAAACGGCGCGCCAGTTCATTGAGGATATCTTCATGGCTTAGTCCCTGTTGCGACAACATGACCAGCGTATGAAACCATAGATCAGCCGTCTCATAGATAATCTGTTCCTTGTTGCCATCTTTGGCTGCCATTACCGTTTCAGTCGCCTCTTCACCAACCTTCTTAAGTATGGCATCTAATCCTTTACTATAAAGCCTGGCGACATAGGAGCTCTCCGGGTCCGCCGCCTTGCGTTCCTCAAGTACCTGTTCCAGTTGTTTTAAAATGTCATTCATAGCTTACTTTTTATAAATGTCATCAGGGTCTTTAATCACTTTTTCCACTGCGACCCATTCATCATTCTGTAACTGCTTGAAAAAACAGTTGTGACGTCCTGTGTGACAGGCTATCCCACCCAGTTGTTCCACTTCCATCAGAATAACATCATTATCACAATCCAGGCGGATATCCTTGATGGTTTGCACATGCCCGGATTCTTCACCTTTGCGCCACAACTTGTTTCGGGAACGTGACCAGTAGATAGCCCGCCCTTCCTTAACCGAAAGTTCCAGCGACTCTCGGTTCATCCAGGCCATCATTAACACCTTTCCGCTACCCGTTTCCTGGGCAATAACCGGTACCAGGCCATCATCGTTCCACTTGATATCATCTAACCAGCTCATAGTCTGACTTCAATCCCTGCTGCTGCCATAACACGCTTGGCTTCTTCTACCGTGTGTTCACCAAAGTGAAAAATACTGGCAGCCAGCACAGCGTCGGCTTTACCTTCGGTGACACCTTCCACCAGGTGTCTGAGTTCCCCGACACCACCCGAGGCAATGACCGGCACATTGACCGCCTCGGAAATAGCGCGAGTTAATTCCAGATCAAAACCTGACTTGGTACCATCCCGATCCATACTGGTTAATAAAATTTCCCCGGCTCCGTAATCTACCATTTTCCTGGCCCACTCGACGGCGTCTATCCCAGTGGGTTTACGGCCACCATGGGTAAAAATTTCCCACTTGCTGGGTTGTCCTTCCTTGCTTACTTTCTTGGCATCAATGGCCACCACGATACATTGTGAACCGAATTTTTCTGCGGCTTGTTTGACAAATTCAGGGTTAAAAACCGCCGCGGTATTGATGCCCACCTTGTCGGCACCGGCATTTAACATGCGACGAATATCTTCAACCGTACGGATACCGCCACCAACTGTTAACGGGATAAATACCTGGCTGGCGACTTCTTCCACCACGTGCACGATAGTTTCACGATCATCCGAGCTGGCCGTGATATCCAGGAAGGTTATTTCATCAGCGCCCTGTTCATCGTAACGACGTGCAACTTCCACCGGATCACCGGCATCACGAATATCGACAAACTGTACGCCTTTAACAACGCGACCGTTATCAACATCCAGGCAGGGAATAATACGCTTGGCTAGCCCCATTTACTCACCTGTATGTTCATCTGCATATGTTTGTGCCTCGGCAAAATCCAGAGTGCCTTCATAAATCGCACGACCAGTAATAGCACCCATGATGCCTTCATCAGCGACTTCGCATAAGGCTTTAATATCATCCATGTTTGTAATACCGCCCGAGGCAATCACCGGAATGGCAACGGACTGTGCCAGTTTTACCGTTGCATCAACATTGACGCCCTGCATCATGCCATCACGACTAATGTCGGTATAGATAATGGAAGCAACACCATCGTCCTGGAAGTGTTGCGCCATATCAATAACATCATGCTTGGATAACTTGGACCAGCCATCTATGGCGACTTTGCCATCTTTGGCATCCAGGCCAACAATGATATGACCAGGGTATTCAATACAGAGATCCTTAACAAAATGCGGTGCGTTAACCGCCTTGGTACCAATGATGACGTACTGAACGCCTGCATCCAGGTAAGTTTGTACCGTATCTTCATCACGTATACCGCCACCAATTTGTACCGGCAGGTCAGGGTAGGCTTCACAAATATCATGAACGATACCGGCATTCATGGGTTTGCCTTCAAAAGCGCCGTTCAGATCTACCAGGTGTAAACGACGTGCGCCGGCTTCTACCCATTGACCTGCCATTGCAACAGGGTCTTCTGAGAAAACAGTTTCATCTTCCATCTTGCCTTGGCGTAATCGAACACACTTACCATCTTTTAAATCAATTGCTGGTATGATGAGCATTATCTTTATCTCTTTGCCTTACTATGTTCTTGTTTATCGAAAACTTGTACGTTGCCTGCTTTATATATTCCAGTTAAGGAAATTTTCATACAGTTTCAAGCCGGCATGCTGGCTTTTTTCCGGGTGAAACTGCACGGCAAAAATATTTTCTTTTGTAATTGCGGAAGTAAACGTTAGACCGTATTCACTTGATGCCGCGATATGATCTGGTCCTGCCGGTTCAACATAATAACTATGCACAAAATAAAAACGTGCATCCTGTTGAATACCTTTCCACATGGGGTGTTCAACCACCTGGTGGACCTGGTTCCAGCCCATGTGAGGAATTTTTAATTTTTCACCTTTGGCATCTTTCAGGTCATCGCCAAAGTAACGCACTTCACCCGCGAAAACATTTAAACAGTCGACACCGTTATTTTCTTCACTATGTGTCATCAATGCCTGCATACCGACACAAACACCCAGCAGAGGTTTTCCCTGTTGAATGACATCATCAACAACCTGGTCCATTCCCAGGCGTTTTATTTCACCCATACAGTCACGAATAGCTCCTACACCGGGCAATACCAGGCGATCGGCTTTCCTCAGCGTATCCGGATCACTGCTGACTATAATTTTTTCATTACTACGGACGTGCTCAATTGCCTTGGCAACCGAATGCAGGTTACCCATCCCGTAATCAATGACTGCGACTGTACTCATGGAGAAAAAGGCTTACATGTGTTCGTTAATTGAAAGTTGAATGTCAAAAGGTACGTAAAATTTATAACGTACCCTTTGTTGAAGGCACATTCCCCGCCATTCTTGGATCTTCTGTAACGGCCATACGAACGGCCCGACCAAATGCCTTGAATACTGTCTCGGCAATGTGGTGCGCATTCTTGCCGCGGAGATTATCAATGTGTAGCGTAACCAGCGCATGATTGACAAAGCCCTGGAAGAATTCCAGTACCAGGTCCACATCAAATTCGCCGATGCGCGCGCGTGGATAATCCACGGCATACTCCAGGCCGGGACGACCGGAAAAATCAATCACCACACGTGACAATGACTCGTCCAGCGGCACGTAAGCGTGGCCGTAACGATAAATACCTTTCTTGTCACCCAGTGCCTTTGCAAATGCCTGGCCCAGGGTTATACCAATATCTTCCACCGTGTGATGATCATCAATGTGGGTATCACCCATGGCTTTGATAGAAATGTCTACCAGGCCGTGACGCGCAATCTGGTCCATCATGTGATCCAGGAAAGGTACGCCGGTGTCAAAATCTGACTTGCCGGTACCGTCAAGATCCACACTGACTTCAATTTGCGTTTCCAGTGTGTCGCGCTTGACTGTAGCGCTGCGCTTACTCATCTCACCCACTCCAAAATTAAAAAATCTGCTCCAATCCACCAATAATGGCCTTTCGTAAGCAGAACACAGGTTTCTAATATATATAGGATACCGTTATATCAACAGCGACGAAACTGATTTGTGCAAAAACAGACCAAAAAACAACCGCATAGATACCTATATTAATAAAATCGTGGTCTATAACCTTTCAAATATGCTTTAATTATTCAATCGGAAGGAATCCAGATCGTGACAAGGCCTGTTGCAGTAAAAGCCATAATTACAAAACAGGCATTGAGTATCTAGTCCATGAGTAAAGACCGCGTCGTAAAGTTGGCGGACATACGCGCCAATTGCCAAAATTGCAGCCTGCTACAGCTATGCCTGCCAATGGGACTGGCCGAGGGCGACCTGGAAAAACTGGATAGTATTATTCAGCGACGCAAGCCGGTCCAAAAAGGCGATTTCCTGTACCACATGGGTGACCCTTTTAAAGCTGTCTACGCGGTGCGATCCGGTTCCTTCAAAACATTTACCGTCAGTCCCGATGGTGAAGAACAAATCGTGGGTTTTTATCTTCCCGGTGAGCTAATGGGAATCGATGCCATCAGCGCCAACCATCATATTTGTTCTGCCAAGGCGCTGGAAACCACCAGTGTTTGTGAAATTCCGTATGAACGCCTCGAACAACTCAGCCTGGAAATCCCGGGTTTACAACACCATTTGTTGAGCCTGATGAGCCAGGAAATACAGCACGATCAATGCAAACTGATGATGGTGGCCAAGCTACCTGCCGAAGGCCGCGTAGCGAACTTTATGATTAACCTGTCCGAGCGATTCAAACAGCGGGGTTATGCCGCAACAGATTTCAACCTGAGTATGTCGCGCAACGATATAGCCAATTTGCTGGGACTGGCAGTAGAAACCATCAGCCGTATCCTGACCCATTTCCAGGAAGACGGTATCCTGAAGGTCGAACGCAAACACATTGAGATTCTTAACCTCGAACAGCTTCGCCGTATCTCTTCACAGTGCCCCTCAGTGAGTCAGCCTTCTAAAGACAGTTCATCACATACTGCCTAAATCCTAATATCAGTAGGTATTTATATTCCCGACTGGTCTTGATCCAGATCAACTCGCTAACGCACATTTGGTGCCATTCTTCCCATTATTGCGAATCCTCGCAGTTATCGTGCTAAACCGCAAAAGAAGGGTAAACCTATGCAAGCGCAAAATACTTACAACTATAAGGTAGTGCGCCAGTTTGCTGTCATGACAGTAATCTGGGGGATTGTCGGCATGTTGGTGGGGGTCATTATTGCCGCACAACTTGTCTGGCCTGCACTGAATTTTGATATTCCCTGGCTAACCTATAGCCGCTTAAGACCACTGCATACCAATGCAGTTATCTTTGCCTTCGGGGGATCTGCACTGTTCGCCACCTCCTATTACGTGGTACAGCGAACGTGCCAGACAAGGCTGTTCTCAGATGGATTAGCCGCGTTCACATTCTGGGGATGGACGCTGGTCATTCTTTTAGCTGCCGTTTCGCTACCTTTAGGTATCACCACATCGAAAGAATATGCTGAACTGGAATGGCCGATTGATTTATTAATCACCGTAGTCTGGGTCGCTTATGCCATCGTGTTCTTTGGCACGATTATGAAACGTAATGTTAAACACATTTACGTGGCCAACTGGTTTTTTGGTGCGTTTATTCTGACCATCGCTGTACTGCATGTCGTGAACAGTGCCGCTTTACCTGTCACGCTGACCAAGTCGTACTCATTCTATCCTGGTGCCATTGATGCCATGGTGCAGTGGTGGTACGGCCATAATGCAGTAGGCTTTTTCCTCACCGCGGGCTTCCTGGGCATGATGTACTACTTTATTCCCAAGCAAGCAGAACGCCCGGTGTATTCTTATCGCCTTTCCGTGGTGCACTTCTGGGCATTGATTTCCACATACATGTGGGCTGGTCCTCATCATCTGCACTACACCGCCTTACCTGACTGGGCACAATCACTGGGAATGATTTTCTCATTGATACTGCTGGCACCAAGCTGGGGGGGTATGATTAACGGTATCATGACTCTGTCAGGTGCCTGGCATAAGTTGCGTACCGATCCTATCCTCAAGTTCCTGATCGTATCGCTATCATTCTATGGTATGAGTACTTTTGAAGGTCCGATGATGTCTATCAAGACCGTCAATGCCTTGTCTCACTACACTGACTGGACCATTGGACATGTACATTCAGGTGCGTTGGGCTGGGTAGGCCTGGTCACAATTGGTTCCATTTACTTCCTGATCCCCAAACTGTTTGGCCGCGATCAGATGTACTCCACCAAGCTGATCGATACCCATTTCTGGATCGCTACCATCGGTATCGTGTTGTACATCGCCTCCATGTGGATCGCCGGTGTCATGCAGGGGCTGATGTGGCGTGCAGTAAATAGTGACGGCACCCTGACTTACAGCTTCGTCGAAAGCCTGGAGCGTATGTATCCATACTACACCGTACGTTTCCTGGGTGGTCTGTTATTCCTGGTGGGTATGTTCATCATGGCCTACAACGTGTTCAAGACCATCGGTGGTGCTAAATCGGCTACCGAACCAGCAGCCCAGACGGCATAAAGGAGGATATAACAATGAGTCATGAAGTCGTCGAAAAAAATATTGGCCTGATGATGATTTTTATCATCATCGTTATCAGCTTTGGTGGTCTTGTCGAAATTGTTCCCCTGTTTTTTATCAAGGACACCACCGAGCCGGTAAAAGGGGTTGAACCTTATACCGCGTTACGTCTGGAAGGACGCGATATCTATGTGCGTGAAGGCTGTTACGTCTGCCACTCACAGATGATTCGTCCGTTCCGGGCTGAGACAGAGCGCTATGGTCATTACTCTGTTGCCGGTGAGTTTGTCTATGACCATCCATTCCAGTGGGGTTCCAAGCGTACCGGTCCTGACCTGGCGCGCGTGGGTGGACGTTACAGTGATGACTGGCACCGGGTTCACCTGATTAATCCACGTGACGTGGTGCCTGAATCCAACATGCCAGGTTTCCCATGGCTGGCTAAAAACAAGCTGGATGGCAAAGACACCGCTGCCAAAATGAAAACTCTTAATACCCTGGTCTCTGCAACCTGTAATGGTTGCAAGACATATTCTGATGAAGAGATCGCCAAAGCAGGTGATGAAGTGAAAGGCAAAACCGAAATGGATGCGCTGATTGCTTACCTGCAAGGTCTCGGCACCGCAATTAAAGCACGGAGGTAATCAGTATGGATTTGAATGATATTCGTAGCTGGCACACCGTCGTGATGTTCGCGGTGTTTATCGGCATCGTTATATGGGCATGGAGTGGCAAGAACAAACGCCGTTTCAACGAAGCAGCAAACCTGCCTCTTAATGAGCCCGAGTACCCGGTCAATGATAAGAATAAAGGAGGCCATCATGAGTAGTTTCTGGAGCTGGTGGGTAATTATTATCACCGTTGGAAATATCGTGGCCTGTTACTGGCTGATTCAGTGGGCAACCAAGCCACGTACAGGCGAAGCGGCATCAGGTGATGTAACCGGGCATAAGTGGGATGACAACCTGGAAGAGTACAACAACCCGTTACCACGCTGGTGGTTATGGTTGTTTTACATCACTATCGTGTTTGCGTTTGCCTATCTGGCATTGTACCCCGGTCTTGGCAACTATGCCGGCAGCCTGGGATGGACTTCATCGGGTCAATACCAGGATGAAATGAAAAAAGCTGATACGGAGTACGGACCGGTGTTTGCTGCTTTTGCCAAGCAAAGTGTTGACGACCTGGCAAATGACACCAATGCTGTTAAAGTTGGGCAACGCCTGTTCCTCAACTATTGCGCAACCTGCCACGGTTCAGATGCAGGTGGCACACGTGGCTTCCCCAACCTGACAGACAATGACTGGTTATGGGGTGGTACTGCAAGCGCTATCAAAACTACCATCATGAATGGTCGTGTCGGCAGCATGCCTCCCTGGCAAGCTGCGCTTGGCGACCAGGGCGTGGATGAAGTTGCCAATTACGTGGTAAGCCTGAGTGGTCGTGATCACGATGCTGCCAAAGCAAGTGCTGGCAAGGCCAAGTTCGAGATGATGTGCGTTGCCTGTCATGGCGCAGATGGCAAGGGTAACCAAGCGATGGGAGCACCTAACCTGACTGATAAAACGTGGCTATATGGCGGCTCTATGGGGGTCATCAAGCAAACCATCAGTAAAGGTCGCACTGGGATTATGCCAGCACACGGAGACTTCCTTGGGGAAGACAAGGTACACGTGTTAGCTGCCTATATTCGCAGTCTCTCGGCTAATAATTAGCAGCCGTTGACAGCAGGCATATCATTGCCTGCTGTCTTTTTCCTGTTAACCTATCAACAAACCAAAATTGATATTTTTACTTGTTAATTTGTTTACCCAGATAACTATGCAATTGTTAACAGCCACCCTGGATTTTTTCACTGGAAATAATCGAAGAGAAAGTGCCGCATGAGTGACGATTCATCCACTGATTTAAAAGTCGGGCAAGAGCCCGAAGAGTTTTATGCCAAACACCAGAAAGTCTATCCGCGTAAAGTTACCGGCCTGTTTGCCAGTTTACGGGTAACCGGCGTCCTGGTTTTACTGGGTATTTATTACTCTTTTCCATGGCTCAGGTGGGATGGACATCAGGCCGTCCTGTTTGACTTACCGGCACGTAAATTCTACATCTTTGGTCTGACATTCTGGCCCCAGGACTTTTTCTACCTGGCAGCGTTACTGATTATTGCTGCCCTGTCGTTATTTTTCTTCACTGCACTGGCAGGCCGTCTGTGGTGTGGTTATGCCTGCCCACAAACTGTCTGGACTGAAGCCTTTCTCTGGATAGAACGCAAAATCGAGGGTGACCGCAACAAACAAATGAAACTGGCCAAAGCACCATGGAGTTTGCGCAAGTTTAGAATTCGTGGCACCAAGCACTTTATCTGGATCATCTTTTCCCTGTGGACTGGCTTTACCTTTGTGGGTTATTTCACGCCAATTACAGGACTGTGGAATAGCATATACTCCTTAAACCTTGGCCCATGGGAAACGTTCTGGATAATTTTTTACAGTTTTGCCACCTATGGTAACGCCGGCTGGATGCGTGAGCAGGTGTGTATCTATATGTGTCCATATGCTCGCTTCCAGAGCGCAATGTTTGATAAAGACACGTTGATCATTTCCTATGATAAAAAACGTGGAGAACCGCGGGGGTCACGTAAAAAATCAGTTGACCCTAAAGAAAAAGGTCTGGGAGATTGTGTCGACTGCACGCTTTGTGTTCAGGTATGCCCGACTGGTATCGATATCCGTAATGGTCTGCAATATCAGTGTATTGGCTGTGCTGCCTGTATTGATGTCTGCAATGATGTCATGGATAAAATGGGTTATGACAAGGGGCTGGTAAAATACACAACCCAGCACGCGATTGATAACGAGGTTACCCATGTATTACGTCCTCGAATGATTGTTTATGCTTTGTTACTCGTCGGTATCACCTCCGCACTTTTCTATAACATGGTTACTCGCATGCCACTGGAACTGGATATCATCCGTGATCGGAATGCTCTTTACGGTGAAACCACAGAAGGGCTGGTGGAAAATATTTATACACTGAAACTCATCAACATGGATAACAAGGCTCACACCTACCAGCTCAGTGCAAAAGGGCTGAAAGACATGATACTGGTTAACCGCAAGGGCAATATCACCGTGAACAGCGGTGAAGTTGTTGACCTGCCAGTGCGTGTGCAGGTTGATCCGGTTAACCTGGAAGAGGCCGGTAATGACATTGAGTTCCATTTACAGGCCATTGATAATCCTGATCTACAGGTTATCGAAACCGGTCGTTTTATCGGGCCGGTAATGAAGTAAGCGGCAATAAATAGTTAAGAAACAGAGTAAATCCCAGATTTTGAAAAAGGTAAGATTATGAACACGCAAACCATTCAGCCTTGGTACCGGCAATTCTGGCCATGGTTTTTAATTGCATTTCCTGCCACCGCCGTGGTCGCAGGGATTGCTACCATTATCATCGCGGTTAAATCCGATGATGGCCTGGTTGATGATGATTATTACAAGGCTGGACTGGCGATAAACCGTACCCTTGAACGTAGCCAGGTGGCTTCACAGCTGGGTCTGAATGCCAGGGTGCGCTGGGACCAGCATACCGGGAGCCTGACTTTAAACCTGCAAGGCAAATTAACCAGTATACCGGCACGCCTGGACATGACATTTCTTCATCCTACCCGTGCACATCTGGATAAAAAAATTAAACTGTATTCGGTTTCTGGTAAATCAAGTTATACCGGCCGCATGGAATTGATAGAATCTGGTAGCTGGCATGTCATCCTCGAGCCAGAAGATAAAAGCTGGCGTTTAAAAGGCCGGATTAACCAGGCGCAACAAGCAAGCTGGGTGTTACAACCAGAATAATTATAAATAAACCGGATGCAAGAAACTGTTGCAATATGAATCATGGGAGGAACGATGACGTCATCAAAAGAGATACCCAAAATCCAGCGAATCATTGCGGTGTTATGGCCATCGTTTCTTACCGCGGGGCTGGCAACCATTTTGTTTTTTACCGCATTTGATCCTCAATTACTCATGCAAGTCAGTGGCTATGGCCATATCAGTCGTCTTGGCGGTTACACGATCGGTTTCTTTCTTTTCTGGATACTGACAGCGTCTACCTGTGCATTAACCTGTTATTTTCAGAAACCCTGTCATAAAACCGATGACTAAATATTTACTATTGGCTGTAATTTTCAGTTTCAATATTTACTTCGAAACCACATCTGCAAAAGAAACTGACCCAATAGAGTTTATCGATGAGCCTCTTGAAGAAGGGATTATCCTGCCCGACTGGTTCAAGGTCAGTTTTCTTGATCTTGAAGAAGATCTCAATGAGGCATTAAATGATGGCAAGCGTGGCCTGATTGTCTATTTTGGCCAAAAACTTTGTCCTTACTGCAAGGCTCACATGGAGAATAACTGGGGAAACAAAGATATTCTGGCTTACACACTAAAACACTTTGATGTTATAGCCATCGATGTTCGTGGACAAAAACAGGTTACTGACTTTGATGGCAGTGAGTATACGGAGAAACAGTACTCCGTCAAAGCAAAAACCAGTTTCACCCCTTCTGTTATGTTTTATACAAAGGAAGGTCTGTCACTTACATTACGCGGCTATCGTCCCCCTTATCAATTCCAGGCCGCCCTGGAATACGTAGCTGATCAACATTACAAAAGAGAAGCGTTTGCCGACTACCTGGCCCGTGCAGAAGCTGCCTTTAGCTACGGCAAGGAAACACTGAACGATAATGCACAGTTCAATCGTGGTCCTTATATCCTCGATCGCTCACACTTTGCAGCTAAACGTCCCTTGCTG
>JARRJY010000064.1:0-11601 GCA_037388705.1 Gammaproteobacteria bacterium | reverse complement strand
CAATGAACCGCTACAGCAACGTCGCTATGTGCAAATAAACAATACCTTGCATACCATTACAGATAGTTTTTATTACCAGGTAGCTTCAAAAGTCAGTACTTTTATTGATCATGGGTTACTGGCAAAAGACAGTGCCATAACAAAACTGGAACTCCCTGAATTTACTGCAGAACTTACAGAAGGCAAATGGCAGGTAAATCCGCAACCTGAAAACTTTTCCGCCGACGCGGTTACCGAACTGATTAATCACTGGCGAAACACCCAGGCAATTGAAATAGCAAAAGCAGATAAAATAAGGACCGGAAAGAACATCACTGTATATATAAAAGATAAACCGCCGGTCAATTTTACCATTGTAAAAAATGATACCGGTATTGCCCTGGTACGAAACGACATTGGTCTGGCTTACAATATTAGCGAGGATAATTTTAATGGACTCACCAGGCTGATAGTGAATAACCCGCCTGACAATCAACCAGAGTAACCATGCCCGAGTTACCTGAAGTTGAAACCACGCGTCGTGGTATAGAACCATACCTGCTGAACCGTACTATTAAGTCTGTTGCAATCCGGCATCACGGTTTACGTTGGCCTATACCTGCCAACCTTGAAACAGAAATCGCAGGACAACGGGTAAACAACATCAGTCGCCGTGGTAAATATATCCTGGTAAGCATCAGAACCGGCACGCTGATCATTCACCTGGGTATGTCAGGCAGCTTGCGCCGTGTAAAATGTAGCGAACCCCCAGAAAAACATGATCATGTTGATTTTGTTTTGGGCAGGTACTGCATCCGTTTTCGTGACCCACGGCGCTTCGGTGCAATATTGTTTACCAAAGATGATCCCCTGCAACATAAACTGCTTAAAAGTCTCGGCCCGGAACCTCTGGAAAAAGGGTTCAATGGAGAATACCTTTATCAACGCTCTCGTCACCGCAAAGTATCAATCAAGCAATTTATAATGGATAGTAAAACCGTTGTGGGTGTCGGTAATATTTATGCCAGTGAATCGCTGTTCTATGCGGGTATACATCCCAACCGACCGGCAGGAAAAGTCAGTAAAGCACGTTACCAGGAACTGGCCAAAGCCATTAAAAAGGTGCTCCGAGCAGCAATAAAACAAGGCGGAACAACCTTGCAGGATTTTACGGATAGTGAGGGACAACCAGGTTATTTTAGACAAAAACTGGCCGTCTATGGGCGTACAGGTGAACCCTGTATTAAGTGCGGTCACGCCGTTAAACAACTGGTACAAGGCCAGCGCTCAAGTTATTATTGTAGTCATTGCCAGCGTTAACCCGGAATATAACTATGTTGTGTAAATCTTTATTACAATCTTCATTCCTCCTTGTCGTTATTACTTTAACCAGCAGTTGTGCTGATCTGGATAAACTGGTGAAGCGCATCGATAATAACAGTGGACTCAGTAACAGCCAGATTGCAGCTGGTCTCAAAGAGGCCCTGAGAGTTGGTTCAACCACGGTTGTTGGAAATCTGGGCAGGCAAAATGGGTTCAACAAGGATCGCATCGCGCATATAAATTTACCAAAAAACCTTGGCAAGGTACAAAGTGCGCTGGGCAAGATCGGCTATGGCCATTACCTGGATGACCTGGAACTAAAACTCAATCGCGCCGCAGAAAAAGCAACACCGCGTGCCAAGGCATTATTTTACTCTGCTATCAAACAACTAACCTGGCAGGATGTAAAGACAATTTATAATGGTCCGGATGATGCAGCAACACGCTACTTTCAGAAAAAAATGACTCCACCATTAAGACAAGACATGTTCCCGGTTATCAACAGTGTACTGGCCGAGGTGGGCGCCATACAAAGTTATGAACGCGCCATCAGTAAGTATGAAACTATTCCTTTCATGCCGGACGTCAGGGCAGACCTGACAAACTACACCATCGACAAAACACTTGATGCTATTTTTTATTACCTGGCAAAAGAAGAAGCGGCTATCCGCAAAGATCCGACGAAACGCACGACCGAGCTACTAAGGCAGGTTTTTGGGTAGAAAAATAAAACAACATCACTTTTCACTATATGCATTTTTACTGGTGTATTGTTTCTCACTGCCTGCTTTCCCTCAAACCGAACCTGAACAACAAACAGAACCTGAATTACCACTTTTTCCTGATCTCAATGAACAGGATATCGAGGCAGATGATAAGCAAGACAGCTTCTTCTCCTTCCTTGACTGGCCCCAAAAGACTGTCTCTGAGGGTTTTAAAAATTTCGTTATGGGCACCGATGAATTTTTCGCTGACGAAAAAGTCTTTTATGAAAGTTCTGGAAGTTACATTAGGTTGACTGGTGAAGCGGTCTACAATGAAAGCGGTAACCAGGGATATTACAGTGACATCAAGATTAAACTAAAACTCCCGGTAACAGAGAAAAAAATTAGTCTGCTCGTTGAGAGCAATCCCGGCGAAGAAGAAGAGGAAATTGAAAAAGCACTTGAACAAACGCCGCAGGACGCTGTTCGTGAAAAAGAATATTTTGCCGGGGTGCAGAGGACAACGGGTGATGAAACATCATGGCAATTCAAGACTTCTGGCGGAGTGAAACTGCGCACACCAATAGATTACTATACACGCTTTCGTATTACCCGTGAGGCTGCACTGGGCAGCGGTTCATTTCAGTTTAAAGAAGCGCTTTACTGGTTTAATTCAACTGGCTGGGAATCTGATACTTCTGGTGAATTCAACAAGAAGGTTCTTGACAGCTTGCTGTTTCGATCAACAACAGGTGCCAACTGGCGTGCAGAAACTGAAGCGTTCGCACTAAGACAAATATTCTCGCTAACCCATACCTTAAGTGACCGCCGTGCCATCTCTTACCAGCTCAGGTTTGATGGTATTGATGAACCAACAATACATACCACCCAGTATTCCATACTGGCTCACTATCGCCAGAACCTGCATGCAGGGTACCTGTTCATGGATTTGATTCCCCGGGTTACCTACCTCAAGGAATATGATTTCCGGGCAGACTACTCTTTTACCTTTCGCCTGGAAATGGTCTTCAACGGGTGATTTAGCAGAACAGATAGGGCATTATAAGCGTTTAATAATTTCAGTAATAATTTAATAAAGGTGTTCCAATGGAAGAGTTAAACTGGTGGCTGGTCGGTGGTGGCCTTGGTGTAGGTGCCGTCTTTGGATTTCTCATACAACGTTACCGCTTTTGTATGGTCTCGGGTATTAGTAATTACATGCTGGTCAAAGACACAAGACAAAGCGTGGCTTTCGCTACCGCCTTGCTAGTGGCAATTACCGGCACCCAGTTACTCGAACTGATGGACATTGTTGCAATTGGTGATTCAGGCTATCGTAACAGTACGCTTGACTGGTTTGGCGCCAGCGTCGGTGGCATTTTGTTTGGTGTTGGAGCTACCCTTGCAGGTGGTTGTGTTGCCCGAACCCTGGCACGCTCCATGGAAGGCAGTATGCATTCACTGATTGCCCTCTTAGCGTTTGCTATTGTCGCAGCTATAACGCAGTTTGGTTTCCTGGAATCAACGCGCCTTGAACTGACACACCTAACATCCGTTTCGTTAACTACTGATGCGGGGGTTGCCTCCGTCCTGTCATTACCACAGTGGTTACCCATGGTGGTGGTTGCAGCTGCGCTTATATTTTTTATATATAAACTCTGGCAACAAAATGGTGATCGCACCATGCTAATCTCGGGCATTATCATCGGTAGCCTGGTGGTTTTCAGCTGGTATGTCACCGGCGTGCTGGCACAGGATGAATTTTTTCCCACCAAGCCCTCGGCCATGACCATGTCCGGTCCCCTGGCACGCTTTGGTTACATCATTATTTCAGGAAAAACACCTGCGTTATCCTTTGCCATTTCCTTTGTGATTGGTGCGGCCATCATGTCTTTCCTGTACGCCATTGTCAGTAGGCAATTTAAAATTTCTGCGCCGCAAACAGGCATGGTCAAGTATGCCCTGCTTGGCGGCTCGCTGATGGGCATCGGTGGCATCATGGCTTATGGCTGCAATATCGGTCAGGGCCTAAGTGGTATTTCTACCTTATCAACCGAATCTATTCTTGCTGTATTAGGAATTATGGCTGGTATTGCTGGTACTACGAAATGCATGGAGAAATGTGACATAAAATAAGCTTTACTAAATGTCCGCTAACAACTCATACCAGAACAAGCGAAGCATGTTCAGGAAGTCCTTAATGAAACGCGAAGCGGTTCCAAAGGGTTCAGGATATGCTGAATGAAACGCCAAAGGCGGTTCTACAGTGAAGCGGACAATAAATATACCAAGAAATGAATGGCCGCTTACTACCCAAAGCGGACATTCACGAAATATACATGATGAAGATTATAATAATAACAATAACCCTCCTTTACAGCACTTTTGTTGAGGCATCGTGCGGTACTAGCGGGTGTAAAACAATAAAGGAATTTACCGATTCCTATGTTAAAGCACTATTAAATGAAGATAAGAATGAATTACAAAAGCACTTTCTAAGCAAAAAACATACTTGCTACCTAGATCGATTTGATTTTGATGGCGTCTATACTGGACATCATATTTCTGATGAAAAGGTACTAAAAGGTGAGAGTCTTGAACACTTCTTATTAACTTATCAATCGGAAGCAACAAAGATAAAGCTTTTTAACAGATTTAGAAAAAACAATCCCGATTTAAGCGACAGCGAAATTTCCGAGTTAGTTATTAAAGAGCTACAAAATCCAGAATTAAAAAGAGTCAAATTAGCTATTGACACAATGCCAACACATGAAGTTCGATTAGATATTAATGGAAAATCATACCAGGAAGGCCACCCATGTTTTACGTATACAGGAACATCAAACCTTCTTTATCTGGTAAATACAAAATCAGGATATCAGGCTGTTGAGCCAATGTGTGATGTAGGCAGGACTGTCGGTAAACAAAGAATTAATAAAGACGATTACAGTGATAAACTAGAGCTGAGCACATCACAGATCAATGAAATAAAGAAATATATAACTGAGCAAAAGCGGTTTTCCAGATTGCACATTCGGTTGTTTATCATGGAAAAATATGGTTATAACAACCATAAAGCAAAATATGCGGTAAAACAGGTGTGCGAGAAATTTTAGTGATTGAATGACCGCTTCTGGCCGTTAGCTGACATTCAATGACTGCTTTTTCGTGACTTTTTCTTTTTTACATTTGCCCGTTTTTTTCCGACAAATTTTTTCTTCCCAACAGGTTGTTTATTTTTCTCAATATCTCCTTTACCTTTTGGTTGCCATGCCGGCACCAGGTGTTTCTTGCCATTGCCGATCAGGTCCGCCCTGCCCATTTTTTTCAGGGCTTCACGTAACAGCGGCCAGTTTTCCGGATCGTGATAACGTAAAAAGGCTTTATGCAGGCGGCGTTGTTTGGCACCGCGCACTACGCTGACCTTTTCAGAATCTTTGGTAACTTTACGTAACGGGTTTTTACCCGTGTGGTACATGGCCGAGGCGATAGCCAGTGGAGTTGGCAGGAACGCCTGCACCTGGTCCGGGCGAAAATCATTCCTTTTTAACCATAATGCAAGGTTTAGCATGTCTTCATCGGTGGTACCGGGGTGCGCAGATATAAAATACGGAATTAAATACTGTTCCTTGCCGGCTTCCTTTGAATACTTGTCGAACATTTTCTTAAATGCGTCGTAAGTACCAATGCCCGGTTTCATCATTTTGCTGAGCGGGCCCTGCTCGGTATGCTCCGGGGCAATTTTCAAATAACCACCCACGTGATGGGTGACCAGTTCCTTCACATATTCGGGTGAACGTACCGCCAGGTCATATCGCAGTCCCGAGGCAACAAACACTTTTTTAATACCGGGCAGTTTACGCGCACGTTTATATAAATGAATAAGCGGTTGATGATCAGTATTCAGATTATTACAGATATCCGGGTATACGCAGGACAAGCGTCGACAGGCCGTTTCAATCTTCTCACTTTTACATTTCAATTCGTACATGTTGGCGGTAGGTCCACCGAGGTCGGAGATATTACCGGTAAAACCCGGTACCGTGTCACGAATGGTTTCTACTTCACGGATGATGGAATCTTCCGAGCGGCTTTGAATAATACGCCCTTCATGTTCTGTTATCGAACAAAACGTGCAACCACCAAAACAACCGCGCATAATATTCACGGAAAAACGGATCATCTCCCAGGCGGGCATTTTTGCATCACCATAAGATGGGTGCGCAACGCGCGTATAGGGTAACTCGAAAACGTTATCCAGCTCTTCTGTGGTTAATGGAACAGGTGGCGGGTTTAACCACACGTAACGTTTGCCATGTTGTTGCATGAGTGCTCGCGCATTACCCGGGTTGGTCTCCAGGTGAAACACTCTTGATGTGTGTGCATATAAAACGTCATCATTCACAACCTGGTCGTAGGAAGGCAGTTTTAACACGGTTTTGGCACGGTCCAGTTTTATTCTTTTTGGCGTAAATTGGACTACGGTGCTGTTATTATCTGCTGAAACATTATTCTTGCAGTCCGGTTGCCCACCGGTTTCCATGGCGTAGGGATCAGGGTGTTGCTCAATACGCCCCGGTTGATCAACATCAGTAGAATCGATCACCGACCAGTCTTCCGGGACTGCTTGCGTCATAAACGCGGTGCCACGGACATCGGTAATTTCTTTAATATCTTCTCCCCTGGCAAGACGATGCGCGACTTCAACAATGGCACGCTCGGCATTGCCAAAGATCAACATATCGGCTTTTGAATCAGGCAGGATTGAACGGCGTACTTTTTCCGACCAGTAATCATAGTGCGCGATTCGCCGCAGGCTGGCTTCGATACCACCTATTATGACCGGTACGCCTTTATAGGCTTCGCGCACACGTTGTGCGTATACAATCACGGAACGATCGGGACGCTTGCCCCCTTCGCCGTCAGGCGTGTAAGCATCGTTACTTCTTATCTTGCGATCAGAAGTGTAACGGTTAACCATGGAATCCATGTTGCCGGCAGTTATACCAAAGAACAGGTTTGGCTTGCCTAATGCTTTAAAGGCTGAAGCATCACTCCAGTCTGGCTGTGAAATAATGCCAACGCGAAACCCCTGTGCTTCCAGCAGGCGGCCAACCAGCGCCATACCAAAACTGGGATGATCAATATACGCATCACCGGTAACGATTATTATGTCGCAGCTGTCCCAGCCAAGTTCATCCATTTCTGCACGCGACATGGGTAATACCGGGGCCACGCCAAAGCGTTTGGCCCAGTATTGACGATATGAAAAAATGTTGGTCGCGTTTTGCATAGTTATATCAATATAAGTTTTCTTATGAGAAAACCAATAGCTACCAGGATAATAATACCTAAAACTTTTTCCATGACTTTGGGCGGATATTTTACTGCACCAATAAATGAGCCCAGGCTGCCACCGATAATAACCGCAATAATCAACGGAATATAATTCGCTACATCTATTGAATTATATTGTAGTCGCGAAACCAGTCCAGAAAGAGAATTTACCCAGATAAATATAACCCCACAGGCCGCGGCTTCTTTTACGGTACCCAGGCCAAGAAAAATAATTAATGGCACCAGGTAAACACCACCACCGATACCCAGGATGCCTGCAATTAAACCAAGGATAGCCCCGGTAATGAACGCTATAGCCAATTTTGATTTGGCGGAAAGTTCTTTGCTTAAAGAAACATTACTCCAGAAATAGATTCTAATTAAGACTAAAACTAGTGACACCAGTAATAGCCAGTAGAATATCTCTTTGGGTAACTGCAACGCGCCGCCCACGTACGCCATGGGAATGGAAGTCACCAGGAATGGAGCTATTAGATTCAGGCGGGCATGTTTATAACGAATAAAATTGAATGCACCAATGCTTGTTACCAGTATATTGAGCGATAAAGAGAGCATGGGAATGGCCAGGGTATTGAAACCCAGAATTGCCATCAACGCAGTATAGGAAGAACCGCCACCCAGGCCCACAGACGAATAGGCGAAGGCCACGATAAAAAATAACATGGCAATAAAATAGGGTGAACTGGCTAGCTCTGGCATATGGAAACTCTGCGGGTTTATTACTGGACTTTAGAGGCACCCTCGCCACGAGGGTCACTGGCAGCTTCGATCTTCTGGGTTAGCTTGTTCCAGGTAACTACCTGCATATTGCCATAGGTATTGTCGAGTTCTCTGAGATGATGTCCCATGAACTGTAATTCCGCTTTTACCTCTTCACTAAAGGCACCTTTCTCGTACTGAATTACGTCAGGTAAAAACTGGTGATGGTACCGCGGCATGCTGACAATCTGCCTGGCACTCTTACCTTCTATAAAACCAAGAATGCCGTGCAACACCATGGTGATAATACGACTACCGCCAGGAGTACCGATAATAGCCAGTTTGTTATCACTTTCAACAAAGGTTGGGCTCATGCTGGATAACATGCGTTTACCCGGTTCAATGGCATTGGCTTCGGCGCCAATTAAACCATATACATTGGGCACACCCGGCTTGGCAGAAAAATCATCCATTTCATCATTTAACAACACGCCAGTCCCTTCCGGCATGAAACCGGAACCAAAGGGATAATTGATACTCAAGGTTGCCGCAACGCGGTTACCCTGTTTATCAAGAATAGAAAAATGCGTGGTATGGTTTCCACCTGAAGTATCGGCTACTCCACCCAGGCTGGAACTGGGTGTGGCTTTCCTGATATCGATTGTACGACGCAAACTATAGCCATACGGCTCGCTAATAAGATTTTTTACCGGGACGTTTACAAAATCGGTATCACCCAGGTATTTTGCGCGGTCACGATATGCACGACGCATAGCTTCTACAGTTACATGCGTGCGCCTTAACGGTTGATAGGATGCAATTTCATAACCATCAAGTATATTCAGCATGGTCATTAACGCCACACCGCCGGAAGATGGTGGTGATGCTGAAGTAATTTTATAGCCACGGTATTCGCCGGTGATGGGTTTACGTGTTTTTACCCGGTAGTTACCCAAGTCCCTGTCCTGCCAGATACCACCTGCACGGCGAACACCAATGACCATCTTGTTTGCGACTACGCCACGGTAAAAGCCTGCGTTACCTTTTTCAGCAATTAGACTTAACGTGTTTGCCAGATCTGGTTGCTTAACCAGGTATCCCAATGGTGGTACCCGGTTATCTTTTAAAAATACTTTTGCTGCTGCCGGTGATGCCTGCAAGGCTTTGAGGCGAAACCTTGCCATACGCTGATAGTGTGGCGTGACTTTAAAACCTTTTACGGCCGCTCTTATTGCCGGTGCCAATGATCGGGATAAAGGCAGTTTGCCATATTTTTCTGCGATATAAACCAAGGCGGCTGGTTGGCCGGGGATCCCCGCCGCTTTGGCTCCGTCCACTGACAGCCCTGGAACCACATTCCCTTGTTTGTCCTGGTACATAGTACGCGTTGCGGCAAGTGGCGCTGTTTCGCGACCATCAATCATCACTGCACTATCGAGATTAGCCTGCTGTAATAACCAGAAACCGCCTCCACCAATACCTGAACTGTATGGCTCAACCACTGCCAATGTGGCACTGACTGCCACTGCTGCATCAAATGCGTTACCGCCCTGCTTTAATATTTCAACACCTGCCTTCGTGGCAACCGGGTGGGCCGTGGCAATGGCTGCCTGTTGGGGCGAAATAGCTGCCGCCTGTAGATGGGTACTCCAGATAAGAACAATAAAGCTTAAAATTCGAAATTTCATTGTCGTCACCACTGATAAAAAAGCCCCTTAACGGGGCTTTGATACTTAGTTAACTTGCTGCGACTAGTCGCTCATACTTGGCCTGCAATTGATCTTCTGTTTCCGGATTATCCGGGTCTTTCAGAATGCAATCTACCGGGCAAACCTCGATACACTGTGGCTCATCAAAATGACCTACGCACTCGGTACACAGGTTCGGGTCGATTTCATAAATTTCGTCACCCTGGGAAATAGCCGAATTTGGGCACTCGGGCTCACAAACATCACAGTTGATACATTCATCGTTAATCAGCAGGGACATGAAAATACTCCGTACAAGGCCTGAAACAAAATGATGGCTTGTTCAAAAAACAGGCGCGTATATTAGCGTATTCTGTTATTTAATGCAGCAGCTACTTGCTCATGCACGAAGGGTGACACATCACCACCCAGCGCTGCAATTTCCCTTACTAAACTGGAGGAAATGTAGCTGTATTGTTCAGCGGGGGTCAGGAACATGGTCTCAATATTCTCGTCCAGATGGCGATTCATACTGGCCAGCTGGAATTCGTATTCAAAATCAGATACGGCTCGTAAGCCACGTAAAATCACCTGGGCATTTTGCTGTTTGACAAAGTCCACCAGCAGGCCATCAAACTGGATGACCTCAACATTCCTGATTTCGTTCAGTACGTCTCTAGCCAGGGCAACACGCTCATCAACACTGAAAACCGGCTGCTTTAAACCCTCCTGCCCTTTCGCTACCGCGAGCACGACCTTGTCAAAAATCCGTGCGGCACGTTGCACCAGGTCACTATGACCATTGGTGATCGGATCAAAAGTACCCGGGTATATGGCAGTAATTTTCAATTTACAGGGTCCATTGCTGGCTAACTTGCTGACATTCTACAATAAAAACACGATTTATGGGTTGAGTTATTTGTTCTCGCGGAAAATTTAAGTTAATTTCAATCAGCCAAAAATAAATTAAAAATACAATAACGCATGGAACAAGAACCCTACCAGCAAGAAAGTGTTGTTACCCGCCACCCTGGTGGCATGGATAGTAAAGTTATGCTTATCTTTGCCACGTTAGTGCTATTTGTCGTAGCACTTTATTTTGAGTACAAGGGAACAACCATCCATAATAACAATAATGAAATTTTGCTCGAACAACCTGTCCCGGTTATAGAACAACAACCTCCACAAACTAATACTCAGAAACCAGCGCTTAGTCTTGCACAACAATTTTACCAGGCAACAGCGCGTAGTGATCTGACTACCATGCAAACCATGATAAACCAGTTACAGGAACAGGATATAAACGCGGTGACCCATGGTATGACACCCATTATGAAAGCTTCATCTCTTGGTCGTGTAGACATGGTTGAATTTCTGATTGAACACGGTGCCGATCCCAACAAGCGAGGCTCATCGCAACGTACCGCTTTACAATATGCTGCCGAACGCAACCGTTTACCGGTAGCCAAGGTACTCATTAAACATGGTGCCGATATTAACGGGGTAGATGCCGGTAACTTAAGCCCACTGATTATGGCCGCTGATCGTCGTTACCATGATTTTGCTATGTACCTGATTGATGGCGGTGCTGATGTCAACATACAACATAACCAGGGCTGGACGGCATTAATTGATGCTTCAGTAAGTGGTGATGTAGAACTTGTTAAGCGCTTACTCAAGGAAGGTGCCAATATTAACGCCAGAACACAAAATGGCTGGACAGCACTTGACTATGCAAAGCATCATAAGCGTTATGATGTCATTCCGTATCTTTTAGAGAAACAATAACTGTTTATTGCTTTATTCGATGCGCCAGGTGATAACCTACCTGTCCGGCCTGCTTGTTTCGA
>JARRJY010000063.1:0-18526 GCA_037388705.1 Gammaproteobacteria bacterium | reverse complement strand
GTTTTGTTAGTACTGTATGCAGTTGCTAATGCCCTGTTCCATGCAGAAGTATTGTTGAATTTCCAGGGCGGTGAAGAAGCCGGCATCCATGGTGGGCTGGCAGTCATTATCATGATCATTACCGTCATGGCGGGCCGCGTTGTGGGCTTTTTTATTGAGCGAGGCCTGGATAGCAAGGTTCGTACATACCCATGGGCAGAACACCTGGCGATCTGGGGGACCGCATTATTCATGATATGCCAGTTTTTCCAGTTCAAACCCGGGTTAACGGTGATCGTCGTTATTGCAGCTAGTGGACACCTGGTAAGATTGGTCGGCTGGTATAACAGCGAAATCTGGCGAGTACCTTTATTATGGGTGTTATACATGGGTTATATATGGTTGTTTGCCGGGTTTGTGCTTACCGCCCTGGAATTAAATGGCATCATTGCGGAAACACTGGCAATACATACCTTTACTGTTGGCACCATCGGTGTAATGACCCTTGGTATGATGGCGCGGGTGGCTTTGGGACATACCGGCCGGGAAATGAAAAGCCACCCTGCAATTAATATCAGTTTTTTGTTGGTGAACCTGGCCATGGTAACAAGAGTCGTCTTTCCGCTAATTTTCCCCGAGCAATATTTACGTTGGATTCAGATCACCGGGTGGTTATGGATACTGGCCTTTGTGATTTTTTGTTTTATCTATGTACCAATACTTATAAAACCTCGCGTGGATGGCAGACCAGGCTAGTGATGCCGGGTGTATCGATATGAATGTTTTGTACATAAATATAGCGGGTTTAATCGTTATCGGTTTTATTGTTTACTGGTTCTGGTTATCCCGCCCTGTCGCTGTTAAAACAATCGGTAAAGAAATTGATATCATTGTAGATAATGGGGTGTATACACCAGCCAGTATTGAAATTAAGGCGGGTGAAGCGGTTGTGCTGAATTTTTTACGCAAGGATGCTTCTCCTTGTGCTGAAAAAGTAATTTTTGCAGGCTTGAATATCAGCAAGGAACTCCCTATTAATAAAAAAGAATCCATTAAACTGAAGATCGATCAACCGGGTGAGTACGAATTTACCTGCCAGATGCAGATGTATCGCGGCAGGCTAATTGTAGAATAATCTAACAAAAAATATTTCTGAGTTAAGTTTCATGTTCATTCTTGGTAAATTACTGGGTGCTATTTTTGGCTTTCTAATCGGCGGTTTATTTGGCGCGCTGATTGGTGGCTGGATAGGTCACCTGTTCGATCGGGCTTTAGCAAGAAGCCAGGTTGCCTTTATTTTTGAAACCGTTCGTGATCGCAGCCAGATACAACAGCAATTCTTTGAAACGGTATTCCTGCTAATGGGCCACATGGCCAAGGCCGACGGCCGGGTCTCTGAAGATGAAATCCAGGCTGCCCGTGGCGTCATGCAGCAAATGCGCCTTGATGAAGCACAGAAACAAAATGCTATTAACCTGTTTACCAGGGGTAAGGATGCTGACTTCGATGTCGATGGACAGGTAAGAAACTATCTTCATACCGCTCATGGTAACCGCATGCTGTCACAAATGATGCTGGAAATCCTCGTGATGTTTTCCATGGCTGATGGAGAAATGCATGACAACGAACATGCCCTGTTATTACGTATTGGTATGGGGCTGGGCTTTGCAGAATCGGATGTGTTACGTCTGTTACACAGGGCTCAGGCACAGCAGCACTGGCATCAGTCCGGATACCAGCAACAGGGTGCCAATGTCCCACCATCAAGGGATGCTTTGAAAGATGCCTATGTAATGCTGGAAATTAATGAATCAGCAACTGATGTTGAAGTGAAAAAGGCCTATCGTCGCCAGATGAACAAGCATCATCCTGATAAGTTAACTGCGCGAGGCATGCCGGAAGAAATGATAAAAATGGCGACTGAGAAGACCCAGGAAATCAAATCTGCTTATGAACTGATCATGAAAACCAGGGGGAAGATCAAGTAAGCTTTCTTTCTGACCAGCTTAGCGTATGCGGTAAGCCGAATGGCAGGCAACACATGAAGATGTTACGTTTGAAAGCATCCGGTAAGCAGGTAGCAGTTCTCCTTCCTGTGCTTTCAGGGCAAAGCGACTGGCTGCCTTATGCATACTTGTACCCGCCTTACGCATACCTTCAGGCATGAACTTGGCCATATGTTCTGCACCATGTGTTTCCAGGGAACTCATACCAAGTCGTTGTTCTGCAATTTCTGCAGCCTGGTCCAGTTTGCCGTTACCCATCATTGTGAGGATTTCATTTATCGCCACCAGGTGATCACGCATGTTAGACATCATATGATGCTGCATCATTTCAGGCAATTCAACGAACTGTCTTTTATCATTTTCGGCAGCTGATACTGAATTCATGGATAAAAATAGTGCACATACCAGTGTAGTGATAGTTTTTTTCATAAGTTAGTACCTTGTTATTAATGTGAGTATTATTCCCATTCCATGGTTTCCAGGAACTGCCTTAGCTGACCAGCCGAGCGGAATTTCTTTAAGATAAGATTCTTTTTCAGGCCGCAGATGATATTTTTTATTTCATTTGGCTGGTTGGCATAAAATTTCTTACCACCGATAGCATCATAAAGAATCCGAATCATATCAACGGTATCATCACGTATGTTTTCCTTGCGCGGTGCTTTCCACTGATAAAAGTCGAGTAGTTTTAAATCAAAACTCAGGCCAAAACGCTGGACCATAATATTGCCGTCATGCAGGTCACCGTGATATTCACCCATCGCATGGACACATTCCAGGCCGCTTGCCAGGGAATGCAGAAGATGTATGCCCTGGAATGGGGTCAGGCGTTTACCGGGCTGACGCTTGATAAAATCACTGAGTAATTCGCCTTCCACATATTCCGAAATAAGGAAGCTGACTTCATGCCCCTGTACGGTAATGGTTTCCTGGGCATTGTAATGAATAACAATCGGACAGTGTCGCAGCTCGTGTAGCTTCTTGGCATAGAACTGCAGGCTTTTATTATTCCTGTTTCGCTGAGGAAAAAATAACTTGGCGGTTCGCTCAATGCCGGTACTGAGCTCGCGTATCAGGTAAACTTCACCCTCCCAGCCTGCACCTAACAACTCAATAATTTCATATTTGCGCGCTAACACACGACCGGGCTGCAAATTAAAACTGTCGATAGCGTTTTTTGCCATAATCAATCTATGTGTATATTAGGTAATTTCTGTGTTTCATGTTACACAGTTTTATATTTGATTTTTGTACAATAGGCTACTTATTTATATTGCAATATTGACTGGCGCCCGATTTAGATTTGTTCTAAGTATAAGGTAATAATTCATATTGTCGATATATTAGTTAATATATTTAGCCCAATAACTTGAGAAAAACGGATTGAAGACCAACGATCTCTACCTTTATATATACAAGCAAATTCCCGTGATGATTGTTTTGTCACTGTTTCCGGGCTTAGGTTATATCTTTCTTGGCTGGCTTAACGACATATATGTTGCGGCTATATACTGGTATGTAGCGATTGTCCTGGTATCCATCATGGGATTCAGGTTATATAAATCATTTGACCTGGAAAATATGAGTGAGGCGCAACTGGCGTCATGGTACAGAAAAACCAGTATCTTATTTTACTTTTTCTTTCTCCTTTGGGGCGTGATCTTTGTTCTCTATGCACCTGAAACTGAATCAGGAATGCATTACATTGCCATCTTTACTGAAATCGGTGCCTCAACTGTTGCTGCAGCCATTTTGTATCCTGACAAAAGACTGTTTAAACCGATTATCCTGGTTCTCATGGTTCCACTTGTTATTTATTTTTTCCAGGTTGGCACCTGGTACGGCTACGTGTTAACAGTATTTGCAGCCACGCTTTGCTGGGTTCTGCTTTACGCGGCCACGGGTAGTTATGATCTGTTTACCAGGCCAACCTGGAAAAAATAAATAACAAGTGGAACAAACGGGAGAATATTCATACTTATTACTGCTGGATCTGGATCATTTTTAAACAGTCAATGATTCGCTTGGCCATGATATTGGCGACAAGCTACTTCAGGAAGTGGTAAAGCGCATCAGGATAACCATGCGCCCCGGTGCAATGGTATCCCGCCTGGGTGGTGATGAGTTTATTGTTACAGGCAATAATTATGCAACCAAGGAAAACTGCAAGAAGGAAGCGATGCAAATTTCCCAGGAAGTATTAGCTGCACTGAAAAATACCTATGAAATCAGCCAGCATCACATCTATATCAGTGCAAGTATAGGTGTAAGTCTTATCGGCTCAGGTGAAAGCAGCGCCGTTGATATTATCAAGGAAGCTGATATTGCCATGTATGAAGTAAAAGCCAAAGGGCGTGATGGTGTATTCTTTTATGATGACGATATGTCAAAAAGAGTGGAATACAATTTACAACTTGAACAACTTTTGCATTTTGCTGAACAGCGTAACCAGATTAGCCTGGTATACCAGCCACAAATCAATAGTAATAATAAAGTATCAGGTGTCGAAGTGCTTGCCAGATGGTCATGTGATGAACTGGGTGAGGTTGCGTCATCCAGGTTTATACCTGTTGCCGAACAAACAGGTCTGATTATTGAAATTGGCAAGCATATTATCGAGTCTGCATTTATTACACTGTCAGAATGGTATCAAAATGGAATTAATATTCCGCAAATGTCGATAAATATCAGCATGCGACAATTTATGCATTACAACTTCGTAAGAGATGTATCAGAACTATGTAAAAAGCATCTTGATAAAAATACCGTAAACAAGATTGTATTTGAAATAACCGAAAGTGTCGTAGCTGAAGATGTCAACAAGGTAATAGAGATAATTACTAACATCAAAAAACTGGGTATACGGCTCTCAATGGATGATTTTGGGACCGGCTATAGTTCCTTGAGTTATATTCGTCAACTACCGATTGATGAGATAAAGATTGATCGTCATTTTATTCATGACCTGTCACTGGATGCCAGTGCAGAAGAAATGATTAATACTATCCTGCATATGGCGGAGATATTTAACCTGGCTGTTATTGCTGAAGGTGTGGAAACTGAACAGCAGAAAAAATTCCTGTTAGATCATAACTGCAAGGTGTTCCAGGGTTTTCTGTTTTCTAAACCAGTTAGCAGAAGTGAATTTGAAAAGTTCTATCTTGATAACAAGTAAAAATAAAAAAAGGCCCGTATTGCGGGCCTTATTCATAAAATAATTCTTTACCCAAAAAACCTTCCGCCACTGGCAACAATAATCACTATCAAACCAATGCTTAGGTTAATGGCGATCAGTTTGCGAATCTGGTTAAGGCTTTTTCCACCTGCCGGCCAGTCCTGTACAGTTACCGCGTTTTTCAATCGTTTGTAGGGAGCAAAGAATACATGCATGTAAATCAGGATCATAACAATTCCCAGGCCATGCATGATATGGATATATTTGGGTGCGTCGGCAAAACCACCCCATATATTAAACATCATCAGGTAGCCGGTTAATGGCAGGAAGATGACTGATAACCAGACAAAGGGAAAAAATTTGCCAAATACACCAACCCACAGGGTAAGTCGTTGTGGCGGTTCAAGCTGACTTGCTGCAACCGGACGCAGTGCCATGTATGCGAAGAACATGCCGCCTACCCAGATTACAGCTGAGAGAGCATGCAAAAGTATTGAGAAAGTATTAAGTGTCATTATTATTAATCCTGTTTTATTTACTCGTTTCGTATTTTTTTATCCAGTCCAGAATGTGTTTGATTAAAACATCCTGTTTTCCATTGAAGAAATGATCGGCACCTGGAACCCTGGTTTGTGAGTAGTGCTTGTTTCCAGCCTTACGTGCTACAGCTAATCTTTCGTCGGCTGATTTCAATACATCAGGTAAATCATTAGCTCCAAAAATATCCATCGCGGGCACTTTTATTGTATTAAGAGACTTTACATAGTTTTTGTTAGTATCTTTAAAATGTGAGCCTGTCGCACCAATCGCTACCAGTGCTTTTACACTGCTATCCGGTTTTTCCCTCAGGTAATAGGCTGCCATGGCACTGCCGAGGCTGTGGGCAACAATGACGATATTGTTGATACCCTTGTCCTTGAGAAATTTAACGGCGGCGTTCATACGTGGCGCTACCTCATCAAACACGCGTACATATTCTTCCTGTTTTGCGTCATTGGGCAGGATCGGCATTTGCACCGACAGGGTTGACCAGCCATGGTCTGGCAGCTGGCTGCGTACCGGGCGAACAATCTGGTCCCAGTTGGGGTGAGCACCAATACCATGAAGAACAATTGCACCACCCCTGGGTTTTTCGGTGGACTGTTCCGAGTACAGTGCGAGAACTTTTTGCTTGCCTACCGTCAGCCATTCCGCATCACCTACCATGATGGAATCAACAATCTGGTCAGCCCAGCGTTTTTCCTTGGCGGTATCCGAAGCCCGGGTTGCCAGGCTAAACAGGCAAAACAGGCAGAATAGGGTGATTTTTAACCACGTTTTATGCATCATTTCGCCTTCCCTCCACATATAAATAGAATAAATCCTAGTATACGCAGGCATTGAGGTCCGCAAAAGGCTGAAAATTCCTCTGTGATCAGGTAAAGTTTGCCGTTCGTCTTGGCTGGGGTGAGATCTGGGCCGGGAAAAACCTTAACAAGTAAGAGGCAATCAAGCTGGCTGATTTTAAAATTGCACCTTCGATTCTTTCGGCGGTTTTTGCCCGCCTGGGTGAAGAAGTCGACAACGTTATTGCATCAGGTGCCGACGTCGTGCACTTTGACGTCATGGATAACCATTATGTTCCTAACCTGACCATCGGTCCCCTGGTGTGTGATTCATTGCGCAAGCATGGTGTGAAAGCTGACATCGATGTGCACCTGATGGTGAAACCCGTCGATCGTATCATTCCGGATTTTATTGATGCGGGTGCCAGTTATATTACATTCCACCCTGAAGCTTCCGAGCATATTGACCGTACCTTGCAGATGATCCGTGAAGGTGGATGTAAATCAGGCCTGGTATTTAACCCGGCAACACCGCTGGATGTGCTGAAACATGTAATGGACAAAGTAGATATCGTGTTACTGATGTCAGTGAACCCGGGTTTCGGTGGTCAGAGCTTTATTCCTGAAACCATGAACAAGCTGCGTGAAGCGCGTAAGATGATTGATGAAAGTGGTTATGACATCACACTGGAAATCGATGGTGGCGTAAAGGCTGATAACATTCGTGAGATTGCCGAAGCGGGCGCTGACATGTTCGTAGCTGGTTCTGCCGTATTTGGTGCCAAGAACGATAGTGATCCCAACATTTATGACACTATTATCAAACAGTTCCGTGACGAGTTAGCCAAGTCAGGTAGATAAACAATGGCATTAAGAAAGCCGGAAATGATCCTCATCGACGTGGACGGTACGCTGGTCGACAGTGTGCCGGATCTTGCCTATTGTGTTGATGAAATGATGAAGCAGCTGGGTATGCCGACCCATGGCGAGGCCAAGGTGCGTAACTGGGTAGGAAATGGCGTAGAGCGTTTAACACGCCGGGCATTAATCGGCCAGCTGGATGGCGAACCGGACGAGGCACTGTTTGAAAAAGCCTATCCGATTTTCCTGGAACTCTATGCGGAAAATACCAGCAAGCGCAGCTGCCTGTACCCCGGTGTCGAAGAAGGCCTGGCCTATCTTGAAGAGCAAGGGTACAAACTGGGTTGTGTGACCAACAAGGCTTCACAATTCACTATTCCCTTACTCAAAGACCTGGGAGCACATGACCACTTTGAGATCATCATCTGCGGTGATACGCTGGAGAAGAAAAAGCCGGATCCTATGCCTTTGTTACATGCGGCCGACTTTTTTGGTGTGAAGCCGGCAAATGCAATGATGCTGGGTGATTCGATCAGTGATGTGAAGGCATCACGTGCCGCCGGGTTCCAGATTGTCTGCATGAGTTATGGTTATAATCACGGTGAAGATATTCGTACTGCCAACCCGGATGCAGTGATTGATTCGATGGCAGAATTACCAACAGTCTTGGGAAATGCAGTACAGGGTGCTGCCTGAAAACTAACAACATGTACCTGAAGAATTTTTACAGTCTGCAAATACAAAAACGATGGCGTACCTGGTAGTACCCGTTGTTGTCTGTATTTTTGTATAACTGTATTTCTTCAGGTAAAAAGAATGAATCAAAAACAATTCAATGCTTATGTTTCACAAGGCTATAACCGTATCCCGCTGATGCGGGAAGTCCTTGCTGATCTTGATACCCCGTTAAGCACATATCTTAAACTGGCCGATGGCCCCTATTCATATTTATTTGAATCTGTTCACGGCGGTGAAAAATGGGGGCGTTACTCCATTATTGGTTTGCCATGTAGCAAAGTGGTACGGATTAATGGCAGGCACGTTTCGGTGCAACAAAACGGTAATGAAATTCAATCACTGGATGTGGATGACCCGCTGACATGGATTGAAGAATTACAGGGCCAGTATAAAATTCCTGAAATTGAGAACTTTCCGCGTTTTAACGGCGGGCTGGTAGGCTACTTTGGTTATGACACTATTCGTTTTATCGAGCCGCGTTTAGCCAATTGCCCAAACCCGGATACCATCGGTGCGCCGGATATTTTATTAATGGTTTCCGATGAACTGGTGGTGTTTGATAATTTAAGTGGCAAGCTTTATGTCATTGTGCATGTGGATGTGGCAGAAAAGGATGCCTTGAGTAAAGGGCAGCAACGCCTTGACCAGCTGGTGTATCAACTGGATACCCCGGTAAAACATGAAGCAAAAGCCAGTTCTGTAAAAGTCAGTGAATCTGATTTTATTTCCGGTTTTACCCAGGATGGTTTTGAGCAGGCCGTAGAAAAAAGCAAGCAATACATTACCGATGGTGATGTGATGCAAGTGGTGTTATCGCAGCGTTTGTCGATCCCGTTCAATGCCAGGCCACTGGATTTGTACCGAGCCCTGCGTAGCCTGAACCCATCACCGTACATGTATTACCTGGACCTGGAAGATTTCCATATCGTGGGTTCATCACCGGAAATCCTTACCCGCCTGGAAGATGGTGAAGTGACGGTACGACCTATTGCCGGCACACGTCCGCGCGGCAAGACAGAAGCAGAAGATGTGGCGCTTGAAGAAGACTTGCTTGCAGATCCAAAAGAACTTGCCGAGCATTTAATGCTGATCGATCTTGGGCGTAATGACGTGGGACGCATCGCTGATACCGGCAGTGTGACGCTGACGGATAAAATGATCATCGAACGTTATTCACACGTCATGCATATTGTTTCCAATGTCACCGGCCAGTTAAAACAGGGAATGAGTGCCATGGATGTATTACGAGCCACTTTCCCGGCAGGTACGGTAAGTGGTGCGCCAAAGATACGTGCCATGGAAATCATTGATGAACTGGAGCCGGTTAAGCGAGGAGTGTATGCAGGTGCAGTCGGTTACCTGGCATGGAACGGTAACATGGACACCGCGATTGCAATCCGGACCGCGGTGATAAAAGATAAAACCTTACACATACAGGCAGGCGCCGGTATTGTTTATGATTCAGTACCACGAAATGAATGGGATGAAACCATGAACAAGGGGCGCGCCGTATTTCGTGCTGTTGCCATGGCCGAAGCCGGGCTAGATGGCTCACACAGGTAAAGGAGTAAAAAAATGTTATTGATGATCGATAATTATGACTCCTTTACTTATAACCTGGTGCAGTACTTTGGTGAGCTGGGTGCAGAGGTGGTGGTGCATCGTAATGATCAAATTACCGTCGACGAGATTGAACAACTTAAACCGGAGTACCTGGTGATTTCACCGGGACCCTGTACACCCAACGAAGCCGGTATTTCTATTGATGCTATCAAGCACTTTGCTGGAAAGTTACCTGTCCTGGGTGTCTGTCTTGGTCACCAGAGTATTGGCCAGGCTTTCGGTGGTAAGATTGTGCATGCAAGTGAAATCATGCATGGTAAAACATCCATGATTCACCACAAGGATACTGGCGTATTCACCGGCATCAGTATTCCGTTTGAAGCCACCCGTTATCATTCACTGGTGATCGAAAAAGAAAGCATTCCCGATTGCCTGGAAATAACGGCATGGACAGAAGATGACAACGGTGACATGAATGAAATCATGGGTGTCAGGCACAGGGAATATAATATTCAGGGTATGCAGTTCCATCCTGAATCGATTCTCACCGAGTCGGGCCACCAGTTACTAAAGAATTTTTTAGATAAAAAATAAAAAACGATGTACCACACAAAGTGGAGGATACACTATGGATATGCAAGCAGCCATTAAAGCAGTTACCGAAGGGCAAAACCTGAGTGCCGATGATATGACTTCAGTGATGCGTACCATCATGACGGGTGAAGCAACCCAGGCTCAGATCGGTGGCTTCCTGATTGGTTTGCGCATGAAAGGTGAAACGGTTGATGAAATTGCCGCGGCAGCAGGCGTAATGCGAGAGCTTGCCGAGAAAGTTGATGTTAAAGCAGATCACATGGTGGATACCTGTGGTACCGGTGGTGATGGTGCCAGTACCTTTAATATTTCAACAACCAGTGCCTTTGTAGTAGCAGCCGCAGGTGGCAGTGTGGCCAAGCATGGTAACCGTTCCATCTCCAGTAAATCGGGTAGTGCAGATGTACTGGAAGCTGCTGGTGTGAATTTACAGTTAACGCCGCAACAGGTTGCACAATGTATTGAGCAGGTTGGGGTCGGCTTTATGTTTGCACCGGCCCATCATTCGGCCATGAAACATGCCATCGGTCCACGCAAGGAAATGGGTGTACGAACAATCTTTAATGTGCTCGGTCCATTAACGAACCCTGCCGGTGCGCCAAACCAGGTACTGGGTGTATTCAGTGAACAATGGCTGGAGCCATTAGCCGAAGTACTTGGAAAGTTAGGAAGCCAACATGTGCTGGTTGTTCATGCGGAAGATGGTATGGATGAAATCAGTATAGGTTCAGCCACCAGGGTAGCAGAACTAAAAGATGGCAAGGTGAACACCTACACCATTCAGCCAGAAGATTTTGGTTTATCTAAAGGTGATGTTTCTAAACTGGCAGTAAGCAGTGCGGATGATTCACTGGCGGTGGTAAGGACAGTACTGAATAACGAAGCTGGTCCCGCACGGGACATCGTGGTACTGAATGCCGGCGCAGCCATTTACGCGGCAGGTCTTGCTGGCTCCCTGGAAGCAGGTATTAAAAAAGCGGATGAAGTGATCGCCAGTGGCAAGGCTGCCGAGAAACTTGAAGCACTGGTATCATTATCCAGAAGTTTTTAAAGCAAGAAGAAGTTTAATGTCGGATACACCGGATATCTTGAAAAAAATTGTTGATCGCAAGCGTGAAGAGATCGCTGATCGTATCAATAAGATTTCACTGGATGAAATAAAAGAAAAGGCAAAAGCAGCTTTAGCACCGCGTGGCTTCGTTGAATCTATAAGGAAAAAAATGGCTGAAGGTAAAGCCGGTGTGATTGCCGAAATCAAGAAGGCTTCTCCCAGCAAGGGTGTTATGCGGGAAAACTTCGACCCTGTTCAGATTGCCCGGTCCTATGAAAAGGGCGGTGCAGCCTGTTTATCTGTCTTAACGGATATCGATTTTTTCCAGGGGAGTGATGAGTATTTACTACAGGCGCGTGAAGCGTGTTCACTGCCGGTAATTCGCAAAGATTTTATCATTGACCCTTACCAGGTATATGAAGCGCGTGCTATTAATGCGGACTGTATTTTGTTGATTGTTGCCTGTTTAACTGACGAGCAACTTGCCGGGTTAAGTACATTAGCAACAGAACTGGGCATGGATGTTCTGGTTGAAGTACATGATGAACAAGAACTGCAGCGATCACTGAAACTTGATCTGCCACTGGTTGGTATCAATAACCGTAACCTGCGTACCTTTGAAACCTCGCTGGATACAACCCTGGAATTATTAAAACTCATTCCCGCTGATCGTATCGTGGTAACAGAAAGTGGTATTCATACTCCGGCTGACGTAAAACTGATGCAAGACAATAACGTGAATGCGTTCCTGGTTGGTGAAGCCTTTATGCGTGCCGATGAGCCTGGTGATAAACTGGCTGAGTTGTTCAGTTAATATTAGCGCTTAAAACAAAAAAGCCGCTTACCCCTTTATGATCAGGGTAAGCGGCTTTTTTTATGTCTGATAGTTGCCGGTTACCGGGTGCCGAACACCACGATAGTTTTGCCTGCGACAGAGATGAGTCCCTGTTCTTCCATGGTTTTTAGAACACGGCCAACCATCTCACGGGAACAGCCGACAATACGGCCAATCTCCTGGCGGGTAATACGAATCTGCATACCGTCCGGGTGAGTCATGGCATCCGGTTGTTTACATAAATCCAGCAGGGTGCGGGCCACCCGGCCGGTAACATCCATGAATGCCAGGTCACTAACCTTGCGGCTGGTATCACGCAGGCGCGTGGCCATTTGCGATGCCATGGCAAAAAGTAAATCGGGATGTTCCTGGTAGAGCTGACGAAACTTGGCGTAACTGATTTCAGCTACTTCACAGGCCGTGCGGGCGCGCACCCAGGCGCTACGGTTACGTTCTTCATCAAACAGGCCCATTTCACCAAAGAAATCACCCTTGTTAAGGTATGCAAGTACGATTTCGCGACCATCCTCGTCCTCAATCAGTACTGAAACCGAGCCATCCACGATGAAATAAAGAACATCTGGTTTGTCTTCTGCATAGATAATAACGCTTTTTGCCGGGTAATGGCGGCGGTGACAATGCTCCAGAAATCTGTCCAGAGAGGGGATGCCGGTTTGTTGTTGATTAACCTGTACCATGTCCTTCCTTGTTATAATATGTTTGCTAGCCCTATGGTATACCAATGCACAGCATTGTAAATATATAAGCGCATATTTCCTGCCTAAATTGAGACAATAGTCACTGGCTGACAGGCGGTAATTTTAGCAGTGGCTAATGAATAACCAGTGCAAAAATACGAATAAATTATGAATTTTTTTAGAGGAAAAACTATGAAGGCACGCATCAAATGGGTGGAAGAAGCCACTTTTGTCGGCGAATCAGGCAGTGGCCACGCCGTGGTGATGGATGGCCCCCCTGAATTTGGTGGCCGCGACCTGGGTGTGCGGCCCATGGAAATGTTGTTGCTGGGGGTAGGGGGTTGCACCAGTTTTGATGTGGTGCATATCCTGAAAAAACTGCGCCAGGATGTCAGTAATTGTGTGGCAGAAATTGAAGCAGAACGTGCTGAAACCGAGCCCAAGGTTTTTACCAAAATTCATATTCACTTTATTGTTAGTGGCGAAGGTTTAAGTGAAAAACATGTGGAACGCGCGGTATCATTATCGGCAGAAAAATACTGTTCGGCCTCTATCATGCTGGGTCAGGCGGGTGTGGCAATTACGCATGACTTTGAAATTGTATAGTTAACAAAGCCAGTTATCGAGGAATAACCCATGAGTAAACCTACCCCAACCACCGGCATGCGCCATGTCGCCCTGTATGCGGAAAACTTTGAAGCGTGTGAAAATTTTTATGTCAACCTGATGGGTATGAAAGTGGAATGGCGCCCCGATGCGGATAATGTATACCTGACATCGGGTAACGATAACCTGGCGTTACATCGCGCAGAACAAAAAGCCGAGGGCCCGCAGCGTCTTGACCATATTGGTTTCTTTCTTGCCAGGCCTGAACACGTGGATGAGTGGTATGAATTTTTACTGGAAAATAATGTAGAGATGCGTACCAGGGTAAAACAACATCGTGACGGGGCAAAAAGTTTTTATTGTTATGACCCGGATAAAAACGTGGTGCAAATTATTTTTCACCCGCCGTTAGCATGAGGCAGATAAGGTAATTTATAAACTTAAAACCAGAATGCAGTTTTAGTCATTACCCTGGAAGTTAAACCCATTAGCTTTTTAACAGGAGCAGGAAGCTCGGCACCACCGGCATGAAGTGCATGGGTGGCGTGCTGACCTTCATCTATTTTCATTTGCTCGAGGATGGATCGGGTCTTGTTATCCTCTTCGCTGACCTGCGCCAGGTGTTCGTCCAGGTGTTTTACCACCTGGTGTTCAGTTTCGGCAACGAAGCCCAGGCTCCATTTATCACCGGCCAGTCCGGCAGCAGCACCAATGGCTACGGAGCCAGCATACCAGAAAGGATTTAAATAACTGGTATGGGTACCCAGTTCCCTGATGCGCGATTCACACCAGTCGAGATGATCGTTTTCTTCCTGGGCAGCGCGCTCCATTTTATTGCGTACTTCAGGTAAACGCGCGGTCAATGCCTGCCCCTGGTATAAACCCTGCGCGGCCACTTCACCGGAGTGGTTGATGCGCATCAGGCGACCAACCAGGTCACGTTCAGCTGCAGTCAGTTCGGTTTCAGGCACATCTTTTGCCGGGTTTTCCCGCTCGGTTGTTTGTGGGCGACCAAACACGGTACGTAAACCCAGGTCCAGGTTCATCAGGATATGGTCGACAGGACTGTAATGACGTTCAGACATAATCGTAAAGATACCTGAACAAATGTCACTGTTAAAGCTCTTTGAGCATTTCTCAGTAAACCTGGCAGGTTTCATCAGGGGTTTCCTTGACGAGTAAACCGGTTCAGGTCATTCAGCATTTTTTCGCTTATCGCCCAGGTCGCATTCTGCCAGTTGTTGGGCCAGTAAAGTGACGGGGTGCATGACTTTGATCATTGATTTTTCATTTTTAAAACCAGCTTGTAGATGTAGCTGACAACCCGGGTTGGTTGTTACTACCAGGCCACATTGATCCTGTATCACTTTATCCAGTAATGGCTGGCGAATTTCACTGGCCATATCCGGGTATTTCAGCATGGTTGTTCCCCCGGCACCACAGCAACCGTGTTGCGCCAGGCTAACCAGCTTTATCCCGGGAATATTTTTTATCAGCGGTGTTGTCGTATCGGCCTGATGCAGGACATTTGTTTGCGTACAGGGCACATGGACAGCAACCGTTTTCTCAAGTGACTTGAATGCCAGGTTTGATAATAACTGGCTAGTTATATATTCGGTGATTTCGCGGAAGGCAACTGACGATGCATAGTTTTCTTTAATAAATACGCCGCAGCCAGTGGATAAATATAAAACTGTATCAATGCCCTGTTGTGCAAAAACATTCTCATTATTGTTGATTAATGAAGCGGCCTGTTGATACTCACCCTGTAAATTATGCAAAGCCCCGCAACAGGTTTGTTGTGCAGGAATAATGACTTCTATACCAAGGGCATTGAGTAGTTTTATCGTTGCCGCAATAACTTCACTATCAAACAGCGTTTGTGAACACCCGGTAAACAGGGCAACTTTTGCCGGAAACGCTTTTTGTTCTGGAAATGTTGTTGCCTTATTAATTTCCGGTAAAAGCTGCTCAGTGGTTTTGAGTTTTAATAAATTTAATACGCCTGAGGTGCGAGCGATAAATTGCAGCCCGCTATCCTGGTAGAGCCGTAACAGTGTTCTTAATAAAAGCAGTCTTCGCGGTGTTTGCAAANNGTTTTTTTAATGCCGGGATTTGCCGGGAAGCATCAGAGATGATCTCACCATATTTTACCCGGGATGGACAGACACGCTCGCAACGCCGGCATTGCAGGCAATGATCGAGATGCGTTAATAATCTTTCATTGCTAACAAGTTGCTGGTTAGCAATGGCCTGGATCAGGGAAATACGACCACGTGGCGACTCATTTTCATTCAGGCTCAGCGTATAGGTTGGGCACTGGGGTAAGCACAGGCCGCATTTTACACATTGGTCCGCAAGTTCAAGAATGGAAGCGAAATCTGTCATGAAAGGAAACTGATAACCCGGGGTCGTTCAGTGGTAAAATGATGCCATTAATACTACCACGGAAAACCGTTTTTTATGAGTTATTACAAGTACCATGTTTTTTTCTGTATCAACCAGCGCGAGGCGGGTGAATCCTGTTGCAATAAACTGGGTGGCCAGCAAATGCGTGATTACGCCAAGAAAAAGCTCAAGGAAATGGGCATGCATGGAGAAGGTCAGGTACGGATAAATAATGCCGGGTGCCTGGGGCGATGTGATCTTGGGCCGGTCGTGGTCATTTACCCGCAGGAGACCTGGTACACCTACATCGATGAACAGGACATTGACGAAATTATTGAGTCGCACCTGAAAAACGATACCATCGTTGAACGCCTGTTGATTGATTAAGTCAATGCCGATCCTCAAGGAACACACCCAGCTCATCGAGGGTAATATTGGAAATATCGAAATCCGTTATCACGATGGCCAGTATGACAAACCTGTCGTGGTTGTTTGTCATCCCAACCCGATACACGGGGGCAGCATGGAAAACAAGGTGGTACATACTTTAATAAAAGCGTTTGCCGAGCTGGGTCTAAGTACCCTGCGTTTTAACTTTCGCGGCGTCGGACAGACGGCGGGTGAGCATGACAAGGGCAGGGGGGAATCCGACGACCTGAAGGTCGTTTGCCAGTGGTTCAGACGGCGACATCCGCAAAGAGCGTTGTGGCTAGCGGGCTTTTCATTTGGAAGTTACGTGGCGTTGAATGCTCACCAGGAGGTAAAAGCAGAACAGCTCTGCCTGGTGGCACCTCCCGTCAGTATGTATGATTTTTCCAGGGTTCCGCAGGTTACTATCCCGTGGATGGTGGTACAGGGGGGACAGGACGAAGTGATCGATCCTGGTGCAGTGGCGGACTGGCTGGAATCACTGAGCCCACGTCCTTACGTGGTCTGGTTCAAGGAAGCCGGCCATTTCTTCCACGGCGGCCTAAACCAGCTCAAATCGGCCATAACTGAAGCCTCCCGGCAGGTACTTGACTGAGATTTGCTTCGCTAAATAGTCAATAAATTCATTACAAAACAATAACTTATCGATTGCTTAAATATATAAGCAATTTGATCGGAAATAATATTTGACAAAACATTAGAGAATACTTATATTAGCAAACACTGATTTACTGTTTTGACTCCTCCATCCTCCTTATGGTGGTATTTGTACAGGCGCGGTTACCCCCTTTACCGCGCCTTCTTTTTTGCCCGAAAAAAGTGAAAATTGTTCCCGGTTTAGCCGATTTCCCTTGTATATTCCGGCTGATATCAGTAAAATTCCGCCTCTTTTTCGGACCAGTTTATATATTTTGGGACAAAGTGTGATGAAAACTTTTAGCGCCAAGCCAGAAACCGTGAAACGTGACTGGTATGTGATTGACGCAGAAAACAAGGTACTGGGTCGCCTGGCGACTGAGATCGCTAGCCGTCTGCGTGGCAAGCACAAAGCGGAATACACCCCGCATGTTGATACCGGTGACTATATAATAGTTATTAACGCTGACAAGATCGCGGTAACCGGTAACAAGGAAACCGACAAAATGTACCACCACCACACGGGTTACCCAGGTGGTCTGAAGACGATTTCTCTGGACAAGCAGCGCATCAAGGCGCCTGAGCGCATTATTGAAACAGCGGTGAAAGGCATGCTGCCTAAAAACCCACTGGGTCGCGCAATGTTCCGTAAATTAAAAGTATATGCAGGTTCTGAGCATAATCATCACGCTCAGCAGCCACAAACGCTGGAAATCTAAGCAGGAATTATCATGGCAGACACTTTCTACAGCACAGGTCGTCGTAAGAGCTCTACCGCCCGTGTTTACATGACCGCCGGAAATGGCGACATCACTATCAACAACCGCCCACTGGATGTTTACTTTGGCCGCGAAACTGCCCGCATGGTAGTTCGTCAGCCCATCGAACTGGCTGATTTAGCGGACAAGTTTGACTTCAACATCATGGTTAAAGGTGGTGGTAATACTGGCCAGGCCGGTGCCATCCGTCACGGTATTACCCGTGCCCTGATGAAGTACGACGAAGCCCTGCGCGCAAGCCTGCGTAAAGCCGGTTATGTTACCCGCGACGCGCGTGAAGTTGAGCGTAAGAAAGTGGGTCTGCACAAAGCCCGCAAACGTCCTCAATACTCAAAACGTTAAGACCTGGTTTCACCCCGATCTGCTGGGTGTGCCCAGAATATTGGGGAATCGTCTAACGGCAGGACAACGGACTCTGACTCCGTCAATCAAGGTTCGAATCCTTGTTCCCCAGCCATAAATAACAAAACCCGTCCTTGTGACGGGTTTTGTTATTTATCGGGTAGTTTAAGTTTCGAACCTTGATTGAGTATCAACAAGGTTTGACAGCCGAACAACGAGAGGCTGAACGTCGCCTGGGGGTGGCGGCCCGCAGGGCGAGCGCTTTGCGCGAGTAATCCTTGTTTACCATTTATATATTTTTCGTATGATTGGCATGACACGTCGGCCGAATACAAAAAGCCTGCTTTTGCGGGCTTTTTTGTTGCTCTACTGCCATGGGTGGTAATAAATTTGAAGCTTGTCACAAATTTACAACAATCGATTGAGTCCATTTGAGTTGATGAGTCCCTTCGTCTTTAAAAAAATTTTATGAAATAAATATAAGTAATTAATTATAAAGTTATTTAGAAGCTCAAAAACCG
>JARRJY010000062.1:0-11726 GCA_037388705.1 Gammaproteobacteria bacterium | reverse complement strand
GCCAGATCCAGGACGCTGTTAATAAGTCCCAGTAAATGCTCTGAACTGGTGTAAACCAGTTCCAGTTGTTTCTTTTGCTCATCATTAACAGGGCCGGCCAGTCCTTCTTTAACAATGGATGTAAAACCGATTATGGAATTTAATGGTGTGCGTAATTCGTGACTCATGTTAGCCATGAATTCTGATTTATGCCTGGATGCCTGTAAGGCCTCATCACGTGCTATTTTAAGTTTTTCTTCCGTCTTGATCCGTTCATTGATTTCCCTTCTTAATGGCTGGATAGCAGTTATATCCAGTGTTTTCCACATAAAAATACCAAGGATAAGTACAAACAGAATAGATGAAAGTATTAAGCGGTTGGATAGCAAAGATATTTCATTATAGATGTCCGAACTATCCTTAATAATTTTTATAGTGAAAGTTTTGTTATTGGCATAAGAAACAACTGGAACTGGTTTACACCAGTTCAGAGCATTTACTGGGACTTATTAACAGCGTCCTGGATCTGGCAAAAGTTGAGGCGGGAAAATTCGAGGCAGTTAAAACTAGTTTTAATCTTAACCCGTTACTTGAGGAAATCAGTTCTGTTTTAAAGCCGCTTGCCGATGAAAAATCGTTAACTTTTAAAATTGTAAATAACTGTAAAAATGACAAGATTTTTACTGATCGGAGTATGCTATCGCAGATAATTATCAATCTGCTGAGTAATGCCATTAAATTTACCGAGAAAGGAACCATTACACTGGATTGCCAGGATAATGAAAATAACCTGGTTATCAGGGTAATTGATAGCGGAATTGGTATTTCGCCTGGCTCACTCGAGGAAATTTTTGAAGCGTTTAAACAGGTTGACTCGAGCACAACTCGAAAATACCAGGGAACCGGCCTTGGCCTGAGTATCAGTCAACATTTTTCACTAATGCTTGGTGGAAAACTGGATGTTGAAAGCCAGGTTGGTACAGGTTCTACCTTTACTCTTACTTTACCTATAAAGCAATAAGCTTTATTCAAACATTGCTGCCTCAACTTCAAGCATGGCAAGATTGATATGACGTCCCACCTCAACATTAAAACCATTCCAGTCATGGAAATCGTTTAGGCTGGCCACTACTTTGGGCTTCATTTCGAAATCACTCATTCCCTGCTCATAAAGCTTTCCAACTTCTATATAAAGAGTTACAAGATACTTTTTAAACCGTCCAACCATTTTGCTATCACCTGTTAAACCATGTCCAGGCACATAATGTTTGGCTTTGATTTTCATTGCCACATCGCAGGCATTTATATTGCCCCTGAACGTTGCATCATCCATACGCGCGATTCGACCATTTAAAATATTGTCTCCGCCAAATACAACCGATTCTTCTACCACGTGGATCATAATATCGGTACCACTATGTGCTTTACCCGGTGCGTAGATTTTAAAAGTTATTCCACCTGCTTTGAATTGGTACGCATCATCAACAGCCATGTTTGGAATTATTGCCCGGGTACCCTTTGTGGCGCCCCTGGTAAGCCGTTCCATCATTGTCAGCCATTGTTTATCTTCACCGTTTTTCGCCTGGGTTATCATTTTCGGGTGCGCCATGATGACGGCTTTGGGAAAAACATCCGCAAATGCCTGGTTACCTAGCCAGTGATCACCATGTACATGGGTATTGAGTATGTGGGTGACCGGCTTGTTGGTAACTTTGCGGATCTGGCGCAGGACCATCTGACCGGTGTAGACACTTGAACCAGGATCAATCACTACTACGCCATTGCTGGTGATCACGAAACCGGGATTATTCATAAACCCCCCGTTCTTCTCGTTGGGGTACTCCAACGGTCCATGGATAACATAGGTATGGTCAGTAATTTGCTGAGCCGGGTAATCCGCAATGGGCACAGCCCATGAAAAACCAGGTATTGATACCAGCGACAATATTGCAATCAGAAACCTCATTGGGGCACCACCTCGATGGAAAATTCGGACAGAAACTGAAGATATACGTTAGGATATATCAAGTGTACCTTGCTGGTTAAAACAAAATACACAAAGGACGGTTAAAGTGATTATTTTTCAGCCTGTTCGAAAAATTTTTGCTGAAAAAATAATCATATGACACGGCAATAGTGTAAAAAATAGGCATCATATGGGTACATTTTAAGCACCAAAATTGCGCACACAGAGCAAATTTATACACAGGTTTGGGAATAACCTCGGCCAGGCGCAAAATTTGTGTCATAAAAATGAAAAAAAGACTATAAAAACAATACAAGATTTTGATTTTCTTGGTATTTTTAGCCTAGTTTAATTTCTAGCCAATTTAACATTTCTGTAACAATGATGGGCATTTATGGCAAAATCTCCCACTTCATCCACAGACTTATCCACAGGATCTGTGGATAAAATGAGTTCTTAAAACAGGGCAGCAACTTAGCCTATTTAAGCTAGAAACAATCTTAACTATGCGCGATAACTTTTATACGAAGAAAGTAGGATCCTGGCAATAATGATCCTGCGTGTGGCTATTCCCACCCCCCTAAGACGTAGTTTTGATTACCTGCCAGGTGATAGTGACACACAGCAATCATTACAACCCGGGACAAGGGTACGAGTTCCCTTTGGCCGTCGACAAGTTATCGGAATTTTACTTGAGATAGTCGAGCAATCGGCTATTCCTGTCTCGCGGCTCAAGCCCATCTGCGAGGTACTGGATAGTAGCCCGGTGTTTAATGACGATGTCTTTCAATTGTTACTCTGGGCCAGCCGCTACTACCAGCATCCAGTTGGTGAAGTGCTACATCATGCCCTGCCCGTTTTATTGCGACAGGGTCATGCCCTTAATGTGAAAGGTCTACAAATCTGGCGGCTTACCGAGAAAGGCCTGGCAACGGGTAGTGGGGAACTGAAAAGAGCCCCACGGCAGGCGCAGTTACTGGACCACCTGCGAAATATCCCGGAAGGGATGAATGCAGCGCAACTGGATGACGCACATGATAACTGGCGGCCAATTATGCACAAGCTGGTTGAAAAACAGCTGGTGTCGATAACTGAGCAACCCCTGGTAGAACATCCCACGGATGTAACGGGCTCGTCACCCTCGCTAAATCCCCAGCAACAGACTGCCGTAGCTGAAGTTACGAGCTCACTGGGCAGCTTTAATACTTTTCTACTGGAAGGGGTAACCGGCAGTGGAAAAACAGAAGTCTATTTGCAAATCATCAGGCAGGCCCTGGATAACAACCAGCAGGCACTGGTACTAGTACCTGAGATAGGCCTGACACCACAATTGCTGGAGCGCTTTAGACAACGACTCACTATTCCTATCGCGGTGTTACATTCCGGCCTGAATGACCAGGCACGTCTGGGGGCATGGCTGGCTGCTCGAAATGGTGATGCACGGGTAGTCATTGGTACCCGTTCGGCACTTTTTACACCGCTACAGGACCCGGGTGTCATTATTATTGATGAAGAACATGATGCCTCGTTCAAGCAGCAGGATGGTTTTCGTTATTCAGCCCGTGACCTTGCGGTGTTAAGAGCACAACGCAATAACATCCCCATAATACTGGGTTCCGCGACACCATCGCTGGAAAGCCTGTATAACATTGAACAGCAACGCTACCGGCACCTGGTTCTGGATCAACGAGCCGGTAATGCCGTGCCTCCAGACATTCGTACTATAGATATTCGGGGCCTGCAAATGGATCATGGCCTTTCGCCGTCGCTGTTAGCCGCCATGCGTACCCACCTTGAACAGGGTAACCAGGTATTACTATTTTTAAATCGACGAGGTTACGCACCGGTTCTCATGTGTCATGACTGTGGCTGGCATGCCACATGCGCACGCTGTGATGCTCACATGACATATCATCATCGAGACCGTCGACTGCGTTGCCACCATTGTGGCAGTGAACGGCAAGCCGATAAGCAGTGTCCGGAATGCCAGGGTGAAGAACTGCATGGCTATGGACAGGGCACTGAACGTATCGAAGCCGCACTTAATGAGCTGTTCCCGGACTATCAAACAGTGCGTATCGATCGCGACAATACCCGGCGTAAGGATGCTTTCAAAAACCTTCTGGAAGAAATCCACTCCGGGAAAGCCAGCATTCTTATAGGTACCCAAATGCTGGCAAAGGGACACCACTTTCCCGATGTCACACTGGTGGGTATTCTGGAAGCAGACCAGGGCTTTTACAGCACTGACTTTCGCGGTGCTGAACGTATCAGCCAGCTGATCCTGCAGGTGGCAGGACGGGCAGGACGGGCTGAAAAACCCGGTGAGGTATTGATCCAGACCCACCATCCAGAGCAGGCGCTGCTGCATTACCTGCAAAACCAGGACTACCCGGCATTAGCCCGCTCCTTACTGCAGGAGCGTAAAGCGGCTGACTGGCCACCTTACAGTTACCTTGCGTTGGTAAGGGCTGAAGCGCCAGATGCTGGTACGCCCATAAACTTTTTACGTGATGCTCGCCTACAGGCCGGTGAAAATGACAAGGTCTTTATCCTCGGTCCTCAGCCAGCCCCGATGGAACGGCGAGCCGGCCGCTACCGGGCACAGTTACTGGTACAGGCCAGCGACCGTCAGCAATTACAGAATTTCCTTACACCTTGGTTGCTTAAACTGGAGAACCTTAAGACTGGTCGCAAGGTTCGCTGGTCAGTGGATGTGGATCCCCAGGATATGTACTAACTCTGCAAAGAACACCGTTATTAGTTGTAGCTATTTGATAGCTGGCATCGCGGGCTTTTTCTGTGCTATTAAAGAACATTAAACAATAATGAACAGACTTTAGGGAAAGAAGGATGAGATTAAGCTTCAGGAATATCCTGGGTATTTTTTTACTGGTATTACTGGTTGGCTATGCTGGCATCAAGGGACTGATTTACTATAAAGTCAAAAGCGGCGTCGATACGGCCAGTAACAAGATGCGGATTTTTGCCACCTTGCGTTATGAAGGTATCTCCTCATCACTGCTCGACAGATCCGTTACCCTGGAAAACGTATCTTTTCTACTCAATGGCCTGGAGGATGGCTTCAATATCGATACCATTACCCTGCAGACAGATGATATTGGCTATCTGCTAAAGGGATTTGACTTCAGGCGCGGCGATCTCCCGGAACGTTTTAACATCAGTATTAAAGGCTCCAAAGTTGATCTGTATGGATCGATGATCGATAAAGTTGATCAATCACTTAACGAGCTTAACAGTATGTCGAAAGGCCTCGTGACATCAGCCTGTGGCAACAAGCTTTTTCTTCGCCCGGCGGATTTCCGGCAAATGGGCTATGACATTTTAAATTCGGATATTGAATTCGGCTATAAATTTACCGGCCAGGGAATTCAGCTAACCTACGACGTGACTACCAGGGATTTCGGCAGTGCCAGTATGTTGATAAAAATGACTGGACCGACCCGTCCTTCAGCTATGGCATTTAAAAGTAATCCACCTCAACTGACCGAGATATCTATTACTTACCAGGACTTATCCTATGTACATCGTAGTAATGAATACTGTGCCAAGGAAGGTAATCGTGACATTACAAAGTATATCGAAGCAGAAGTAAACAAACCTGATAAAGCCTATGCCTATCAGTGGGGGTTTATTCCGGGTCCCGGTTTGAAACAGGCCTATAAAGAATTTCTTACTAACCCGGGTACCATATCACTGACCATGCACCCGCCTGCTGACTTTACTCCAGGCTCTCTTGGTTTATACAAGCCAGAAACAATACCGACGCTGCTGAACATGAAACTCAGTGTTAACGAAAAACCGGTTTCCGACCTGAGCTTTTCTTTTATCGCGGATGACAATGAAGAAATAGCTTCATTGCAGGATCGTTTTTCCACCTTTAAAGATATTCTGCAGAAAGATGACAAGAAAACACCCCTGGTACAACAACCTACGAAAATTAAAAAAACTCTTCCGGCTCGCTACCATGAAGTGAAAGTTGCTGCTCTTAAAAGCCATATTGATGACAAAGTCCGGGTCTATACAAAAAAGAGCAAACAAATACGCTCTGGCCGACTCGACAAGGTAACAGCCAGTGCCCTGCATGTTACCCAGGATGTACACCAGGGGAAATTCACCATGATTATCCCCAAGACAGATGTCCTGAAGGTGGAAGTGCTATTCGCCAGGTAATCGTAAGTAATTTAATTAACCAACTGACAGGCAGCTACGCAAAAAACTGTAAAACAGCGTATAATCGCCCACTTTTGCGACAAGTGACGATTTTCAGGTTTTGCCGGCAATGAAATCCCGTTTAAAAACATTAATTAACCAGGCCATCGAGTCTCTCCAGCAGGACAATACCCTGCCTGCTGAACTGGAAACCAACATCCAGATTGAACGTACCCGTGACAAGTCTCACGGTGATTTCGCCTGTAATATCGCCATGATGCTGGCCAAGGTTGCCCGCTGCAAACCCCGTGACCTGGCAGAAAAAATCACTGCATCCCTGCCCCAGGCCAGTGAAGTGGAAAAGGTGGAAATCGCCGGTCCCGGCTTTATCAACTTTTTCCTGAGTAATTCTGCTTTTCATGCTGTTGTCCCCAACATTCTTGATGCCGGCGAACAGTTTGGCCGTAGCCAGGTTGGTGCGGGTAAAAAAGTCCAGGTGGAGTTTGTCTCCGCCAACCCGACTGGTCCGTTGCATGTTGGACATGGCCGTGGCGCAGCTTATGGCGCAACCGTGGCTGACCTGCTTGAAGCCCTCGGTTTTGATGTTCACCGGGAATATTACGTCAATGATGCAGGACGGCAGATGGATATTCTTGCTGCCAGTGTATGGTTACGCTACCTGGAGCTGTGTGGTGAAGAACTGCCCTTCCCGGTAAATGGTTATAAAGGTGATTATGTCTGGGACATAGCCGCTGCACTACATCGTGAAAATGATGATGGGCTACGCCATGGCTGGAATGAAATCAATAAAGATCTGCCTGCAGATGAAACCGATGGTGGTGATAAAGAAAAGTATATTGATGCGATCATTAATAAAGCCAAATCATTATTACGAGATGATCAATATCGACTGGTGTTTGACCTGGCACTGAATTACATACTCGATGATATTCGTGATGACCTGCATCATTTTAATGTCAACTACGATGAATGGTATTCGGAGCGTTCCTTAACTGATAGTGGTGCTGTTATGCGCGCTATAGAACGACTGGAAAAGAGTGGCCATACTTATGAAAAGGCTGGCGCCATCTGGTTTAAATCCTCCGACTATGGAGATGAAAAAGACCGCGTCATTGTCCGTGACAATGGCCAGACTACTTACTTTGCATCTGACATTGCTTATCACATGGACAAACTGGAACGTGGCTTTGATCGGGTCATCGATGTATGGGGTGCTGATCATCACGGTTATGTTCCACGTGTAAAGGCAGCACTCGAAGCACTCGGTGACGATCCTTCAAAACTGGACGTGTTACTGGTTCAGTTTGCAGTTTTATATCGGGGTGGTGAAAAGGCACAGATGTCGACCCGCTCAGGAGAATTTGTCACCCTGCGCCAGTTACGTAAGGAAGTCGGTAGTGACGCCGCCCGCTTTTTCTACGTAATGCGCAAGTGTGAACAACACATGGATTTTGATATCGACCTGGCCAAGTCACAGTCCAGTGATAACCCTGTTTATTACATCCAGTATGCCCATGCCCGTGTTGCCAGTGTATTCCGCCAGCTGGATGAAAAAGGTATTAATTACGATCAGGGTTCCGGCCTGGCTAACCTGGATAAACTGGCTGAACACCATGAAGTTGGCCTGTTTAATAACCTGAATCGTTACAATGAAGTACTGGAAAACGCCGCACTCAATCATGAACCACACCAGCTAGCCCATTACCTGCGCGAACTGGCCAATGATTTTCATACTTACTATAACGCCCATCAGTTTATTGTTGATGATGAAGTTATCCGTAATGCCCGCCTGTGCCTTATCAGTGCATGCCAGCAAGTCATTGCCAATGGTTTAGGTTTGCTTGGTGTGTCCGCACCGGATAATATGTAAATATGTCCCGCGATTACGCTAAAACACCCAAGCCCAGGCACCCCCATTCCCTGCCTGGCTGGGTATGGATGCTTGGCGGTTTAACCATTGGTCTGTTTGTTGCCTTGTTGGTTTATATTAACGAGAACACGTCTCCATCCAATAAATCACGATTTTCCGATACTGTCAGTAACATCTTTACGCAAACAGCAAAAGATGTCCGTGAAGTTACCAAGCAGAAACAGACACCTCCGACAAAACCATCTGATAGCAATACAGCACAAAAGCCCCGCTTTGATTTTTATACTATTTTGCCTGAACTTGAAGTTGCCATCCCCGAGCAGGATTTAATTCCTTCAGAGAAGGCTTCCACAAGTCAGCAAACCACGGGGAACTATATTCTGCAGGTTGGTTCATTCAAACAAAGTGAGCAGGCTGATCAACTAAAAGCACGTCTTGCTTTACAGGGCATTGAAGCAACCATTCAGTCAGTTGCCATTAACAGTGATACCTGGCATCGGGTAAGAATAGGCCCCATCCATAACCTGACCACATTAAACCAGATACGGAAACGCCTGCAAAAAAATGGTATTGCCTCTATTGTTGTTAAAAATAAAACCTGAACAACATGTCCAACTATAAATAAATGCCCTACCTGATCCTGATCGTAGTATTGCTCGCCCTGTTATTCGGCCCGCAACTCTGGGTACAATATGTTTTACGCAAATATAGCCAGCCACAGGATCATATTCCTGGCAACGGTGCAGAACTGGCAAGACATTTAATCCAGCGATTTGATATCTCCGGTGTCGAAGTTGAGCAAGCTGGTCATGAAGGTGACCACTATGACCCGACTCAAAAGAAAGTAAGGCTCAGTCCGGATAACTACCAGCAAAACTCACTGACCGCGATAGCCGTGGCAGCACATGAAGTAGGTCATGCCCTGCAGCATCATCGCAACGAACCCCTGCTGAACCTGCGAACCCGTTTAAGCCAGTGGGCGATGAACGCGCAGAAAATAAGTGGAGGACTGCTGGTTGTCATACCCATTGTCACTGCACTAACACGTGCGCCTTCCGCGGCAATGTTAATGTTCCTGGTCGCCCTGGGTAGCATGTTTCTTGGTACTCTGATACAACTTATTACCTTGCCAGTTGAAATTGATGCAAGTTTTGGCAAGGCTTTACCGATTCTAAAAGAAGGCAATTACATCAGCACAGAAGATGAGAAGGCCGTCACAAAAATACTAAAAGCTGCTGCTTTTACCTATGTAGCAGGGTCATTATCAAGCCTTTTGAACCTCTGGAGGTGGTTGTCAGTCTTAAGAAAGTAAGCACTTTTGCCGATATAAATGGATATTAACAAGAATTCTGGAGTGGAGAAAAAATAGGGAAATGGCGCAAGAGACCGAAAAACAAAAAGTAGATACCCGAGATCTGAAAAAAGGCATGTATGTCTCGGAATTGGATCGCCCCTGGATTGAATCACCATTCATGTTTCAGGGTTTTCTGATTACTAATGAACAGGAACTATTACAACTTTCACAGTGTTGTAACTATGTTTATGTAGATGTTGCCAAAAGCAAGGTTGATGTCCCCAGCCGCCTGGTAATGTCCAAGACCAGTAAGAAGGCACCCTTCCCGAAAAAAACTGCAGCACCTATAGAAGTACCCTTTGAAAAAGAATTTCAGCGTGCCAAATCCATATATAACAACGCGATTGATACCATCAGTGATATTCTGACTGATTTACGCACCGGAAAATTATTTTCTATTAAAGATATCAAGGAAACTGTGATAGAAATTACCGGCAGTGTCATGCGTAACCCCGATGCCATGATGTTATTGACGCAAATTGAGGCACAAGACAAGGCGGCTTCCAGTCACGCATTGAATGTGTGCATATTAAGTGCAGCTTTTGGTCGATACCTGGGGATGAATGAAAAAGAACTTTATGAACTTAGCCTTGGCGCAATGTTACATGATGTTGGTGAGACCCAGTTACCGGATGGCCTGATGAGCAAACAGAATACTTATTCTCCGGAAGAACTGAACCTTATGCAAAGCCATACCCTTAAAGGCGGTGAACTGCTATCCCAACTGGAAGATATACCTGATAGCGCAATCACGATTGCCTTGAGCCATCATGAACGTGCCAATGGCTCAGGTTATCCCAAACGCCTGGTCAATGACCAGATCAGCACACTGGCAAAAATCGTTTCTATTACAGATGTTTATGATTCCGTAACTTCAGGCACAGAACGCGAGGCCCCCATTTCAGCTACTGACGCACTGAAAAGCATGTATGACTGGCGAAATGAACTGTTTGATGGTGAGCTGATAGAACTGTTTATACAGTCACTCGGGATTTACCCAATAGGCAGTATTGTGCAACTTCGTTCTGATGAAATTGGCATTGTTATTTCTACCAGCGCAGAGCGGCGCCTGGCTCCGACATTAATGCTGATACTAAACAGCAAGAAAGAACCTTACCAGCCACCAACTATTATTAATCTTTCTCAATATGTTGAAGATGACAAACATGATTATGAGATTACAAACGTAGTGGATGCTGAAGATTACAGCATAGACAAAACCAGTTATATTATGCGCGAATTATACGCGACATAATTTATTGTTCGACCTCAAAAGCGCCATATACGTGCACTTTTTCCTGTTTGCCACGTATCTTGTGTACGCCCAAATCAAGAAAACGTTCTTTTTCATCATGGCTTAGCTGCATGTAGGCATCCTGTGAAATTATTACCTTGTAGCCAAGGCGTTTTGTTAAACCATCAAGCCTGTTAGCCGTATTTACAACATCACCAATGAAAGTATATTCATAACGATCGTTGGAACCTATTATTCCGGCCAGCGCCTTACCTGAATGCACTCCAATGCCAATATCGATCATCTTTCCTCTGCCTAATTGATTGGACTGGGTATGTAACATAATATCCCAGACCGCATGTATTGCATCTTCTACCGGATTATCTTCGCTGGTGGTACCAAATACAGCAAGGATTGCATCACCCATAAACTTGTTAATAATGCCGTTATTCGCTTCAACAATATCAGCAACTTTTGAGAAAAATGCATTGAGAAAAAAGATCACTTTTTCCGGTGGTGTACTTTCCGCGTAGGTAGTAAATTTTCTCAGGTCGCAAAACAGGATTGCAACATCATATTCCTGGCCGGCCTTAAGATCACCTGCATCATGGGATAACAGTTTTTCCATTACATTAGGACTAACAATATGTTCCAGCGTTTTTCTAATTCGTTCTTTTTCATTTAACTCATCAATAACCCTGTTGATTTGCTGCGAAACAACACCAAATTCATCATTACTGACTACAGGGGCATACTCAGAGAAATTTCGTGACTGGATATTTTTCAGTACATTTATCTGTGTCTGGAACAACAGACGGATATTCAGGGTATACGAGTGAATCAGGCGTATGGAAAAACTCACAACAATGGCAAAAATAAAAAATAATTCCAAGAAGAAAAACATTCTTTCCTGGTCAGCTGTCAGACCTTTATGTATTTCAAAATAGCTTAGCGCATCAACAGATGACAGCGTCACGGCCATCAGCGTAAGAATTATAGTTATGATAAGCATTAATTTCATACTGCCGGCAAACGAATGCAGCTGAAAATCATCCTTGATAATCGGGCGTATTTGTTCAACCAGGTTTCGTTGTCGATTCAATGCGCCATCCACACTGGCAAAGTAACC
>JARRJY010000061.1:0-21231 GCA_037388705.1 Gammaproteobacteria bacterium | reverse complement strand
AATATGGTTTAACCGTTAACAACGTCCAGCAAATTAAAATGATAACTATCGATGGCGAAATAGTCACGCTGGGAGGTAGTGGTCTGGATGGTCCTGGTTATGACTTACTGGCCTTGTTTAACGGTTCTGAAGGTATGCTGGGGATAATTGTTGAGGCAACCGTCAAACTGTTACCCAAACCTGAACGTGTTCAGGTTTTAATGGCTGCCTTTAATGATGTAAGCAAAGCCGGCAAAGCTGTTGCAAATGTAATCGGTGCCGGCATTATCCCCGCTGGTCTTGAAATGATGGATACACTCGCTATTCAGGCCGCCGAAGCATTCGTCCATGCCGGGTACCCAGAAGATGCACAGGCGATTTTATTATGTGAACTGGATGGTATTAATGAAGAAGTATCACAACAAACTTATACTGTTCGTAAGATTATGCTGGACACCGGGGCAACGGAAGTTCGCACCGCCGCCACTGAAGAAGAGCGCATCAAACTCTGGCAAGGACGTAAATCTGCATTTCCTGCTGTGGGACGTATCTCACCTGATTACTATTGTATGGATGGTACTATTCCAAGAAAACGTTTACCCGAAATATTAAAACGTATACGTGATCTTTCTGCTGAATATGATTTACCCGTTGCAAACGTATTTCATGCAGGCGATGGCAACCTGCACCCACTGATTCTTTATGATGCCAATAAACCCGGTGAACTACAGCGCACTGAAGAGTTCGGCGGCAAGATCCTCGAAGCCTGTGTTGAAGTTGGTGGCACCATTACCGGCGAACATGGCGTTGGTATGGAAAAAATAAATCAAATGTGTGTGCAATTTGATAGTCTTGAATTAAAACAATTCCACGCTATTAAAGCGGCCTTTGATCCTGAAAAACTATTAAACCCGGGTAAAGCAGTTCCTACCTTGCATCGCTGTGCAGAGCTTGGGGCTATGCACGTTCACCATGGTAAATTACCCCATCCTGAGCTGGAACGTTTCTGATGGACAAGACAGATTCATTACTGGCGCAGGTGCAGGTTGCGACTGATGCGCAACAAAGCCTGCTTATACAGGGCGGGAACAGTAAAGCCTTTTATGGTAACCCTGTAACAGGCGAAACCTTATCACTGCAAGGCCATTCAGGTATTCTTGATTACGACCCCGCCGAGCTGGTCATTACCGCGCGAAGTGGAACGCCACTTAAAGAAATTGAACACATACTGGCAGACAATAACCAGATGCTGGCGTTTGAGCCACCTGGTTTTGGTGATGAAGCAACTATAGGTGGCACAATCGCCTGTGGCTTTTCCGGTGCACGTCGACCTTATGCTGGCGCAGCACGCGACTTTATGCTCGGATGTAAACTCATCAATGGTAACGCTGAACTGCTGAGCTTTGGTGGACAGGTAATGAAAAATGTTGCCGGCTATGATGTCTCGCGCTTAATGACCGGCGCACTAGGTACACTGGGCGTTTTACTTGAAGTGTCATTAAAAGTATTACCGGTAACTGAAAAAGAAATCACCTTGCGGAAAGAATCCTCAGTTGATGGAGCACTTGCTATGATAAACCGGCTCGCAGGTCAGGCATTTCCCATATCAGCTGCGAGCTATTATGACGGCCACCTTTATGTTCGTTTGTCCGGTACAGAGTCCGCAGTAAAAAATGCTGAACAGTCACTGGGTGGTGAACGTATCAATGACAACACCTCTTTCTGGTCATCCATAAACAATCATCAACACCGCTTCTTTAAACCTGGAAAACCATTATGGCGGGTCTCCGTAGCAGCTGATTCACCATTGCTGGGTATTGAGAACGATGTGCTACTGGACTGGGGTGGCGCACAACGCTGGATTTATACCGATGCTGATGCCCAGACAATAAGGCAACTTGTTGCTAAACAGGGAGGACACGCGACCTGTTTCAGGAATGCCCACAAGGGTGTATCTGTATTCCATCCTTTGCCAGCAAAACTTAAACAGTTACATTTAAATCTAAAATCTGCTTTTGATCCGCGTGGTATTTTTAACTACGAAAAAGTGTATGAAGAAATCTAGTTAGACCATGCAGACAAAACTACCAGATAATGTAAAAGAAACACACTGGGGCCAGGTCGCTGACAAGATCTTGCGCAGTTGTGTCCATTGTGGTTTTTGTACCGCCACCTGCCCCACTTACCAGTTGCTTGGCGATGAACTTGATGGACCACGTGGCCGCATATACCAGATTAAGCAATTTATGGAAAATGGCGTTGCCTCGCGTAAAACACAACAGCACCTGGATCGTTGTTTAACCTGTCGCTCATGTGAAACCACCTGCCCTTCTGGTGTTGAATATGCACACTTGCTGGATATAGGACGGGAACAACTTGAACTTGCACTTCCGCGACCACCAGTACAACGCTTATATCGCGCTGCTTTAAGGACAGTGTTTACATCTCCCTTTCTTTTTAAATCAATGCTGAGAGTTGCGAAATTTTTTAGTTTCTTGTTGCCAGATTATATAAAGCTTGAAATTGCTGAAAACAAGAATATTACACCCTACTCGAATAGCCTGGGCAAAACCTCTGAAAGAAAAATGCTACTCCTCGAGGGTTGTGTTCAACCGGAACTCTCACCGGAGATCAACCAGGCAACCAAACGTGTACTTGGTTTTTTTGGAATTGATTTAATAAATGCGCCGGGATGCTGCGGCGCTATCGAGCATCATCTTTCCTCCACGGAAAAAGCCGTACAGCGAGTTAAAAACAATATCGATCACTGGTATTCCTATCTTGATGATGGCATCGAGGCAATCGTATCCACTGCCAGTGGTTGCGGTGTCATGGTTAAAGACTATGACTCAATACTTGCAAATGATCCTGAGTATCTTGAAAAAGCACAGAAAATCGTTCAGGTAACAAAAGATATCAGTGAAATAGTTATAGAAGAATTGAACAAATTGCCATTACCTTCGAATAACACCATGACGATTGCTTTCCATGCACCATGCACACTCCAGCATGGCCAAAAACTTGATGGCATAGTAGAAGATATCCTTGAACACATTGGATTCAAGCTAGCCACGGTGAACGATTCTCATCTTTGTTGTGGTTCTGCCGGAACATATTCAATATTGCAGAAAACGATCGCACAACAATTAAGGGATAACAAGTTAAAAAACCTGTTAAAAGAAAGACCTCTAATAATCGCAACAGCAAATATTGGTTGCCTGCTCCACCTCAGAAGTGGTACTGACAAGCCTGTCGTACACTGGATTAACCTGCTTGATCAATATCTTGCTGCAAACAGCTAATATAAATCCTGTTATAATTTCTTTTATGAGTTTGCATTTTTCAGAACAACCCGGCCCCCGTGAACGCCATTTACGACGTAAGGCGAATAACCCGTTATTTCCCGAGTCAGTACGTCACGTTACACAAGAGGATATTGAGAAAGCCCGTCAACAGGATAACGTGGAACTCATCAACTTTATGAATGAATTCCAGGTACTGGTCCAGGAAGCCATTGACCTCAAACCTGAGACTGATAGCGAAGTTATCCTGTCACTCAAGGAACGGCTGGACAAAAGCTATGCACAATGTTGTGCCTTGCCTGGTGACCAGGCACAAATCAAACAGGCTGTTAAAAAACTCATTGATGCGGTAATGACTGCAATACACAGTGGTGCAGGCACTGATCCAAAAGCATTGAAGGAACTGCAAGAAGAACAACAGGCTCGTGAAATTCATTTTGCCCTGCATGATCATCCCCTGGTTGCTGATTTAATGCTGGATGACTCCCCTGTTATGCAGGATGAGCTTGTCGCTTCCCTGTTAAACGAAACTGAAGAAGGATTAACGGCAGCCTTGAACCTTTTTGAAGAAGAAGCTTTATCCGCATTGTACCAACAGGCAAAATCATTACTGCAATCTATCGGGAACTCGGAAACGACGCTTGAACAAGCGTGGCAGAATCTGCATATGATGGAAAATTTTCTAACCCGGCTGGCCTCAGATCACAACCCAAGAAATTGACCAGGATAAAAAATGAGTTCCATTGTTACACTCTGTGCAATCTATAAATGTTCAAGGAAAGAACATACTTATATATATGTTAACGAAAAGGACAAATTTGATGATATCCCCGAGGTGTTATTAAACACTTTGGGTGAACTAAGCTTTGTAATGGAACTGGAATTGTACCCGGAAAGGAAACTGGCACAGGCGGATGCTGCAGAAGTCATTGAGAAACTCAATGAACAGGGATTTTATTTGCAACTTCCACCTGCCGACTATCAGCCGGAAATCTAGTTTATTTAATAATTTTCCAGCTACCGTCAGCCTGGCGACAAGCCGTACCGTAAACCTGTTCAACCTTGCCACCGATATTGGCATCCATGGTAAATTCACGGCATGGTCCTTCAGCAGTTTCATAGGTACGTGTTGGTTCAACAGTATACTGATACTGGGTATCAGGATTTACCCAGCTAGAACTTTGATTAGTGCGGTTGTTTTCTAAAATCATCGAGGTGCGCATTTGATCCTGCTCATCCATGTAACGACCAATAGTTGAACCCAGCACACTGCCAACCACGGCACCCAGCCAGATGGCAAATGGACGGTTATGGTGACCTCTACCCACTGTTGAACCCAGTGCTGCACCAATAGCCATGCCCGTTACTGCACCTTGCTCCTGTTTGGTTGCGCAACCACCTAATGATAAGGTCATCACTCCAGCCAGCATTACCACCAGTAGTTTTTTCATTTTCGTTCTCCTCGAAGCTTATGTGCAGAGTTTACACATTCAAACTGAATATAACCTGAACAGGATTCACATTAACCTGCTTTGCTTCCACCCAGGCAAGGGGGTGACATGGGCGCATTACCACTGGTTTCTTTCCATTCATCTTCAGTATAGGTATGCAATGCCAGTGCATGAATTTTATTTTGTAATTCATCAGCCAGGATATCGTTAACCATACGATGACGTTTGATCAGCATCAGGCCATCAAAGTCATTACTCACAATGACTACTTTAAAATGGGATTCTGAACCTTCCGGGACATTATGATTACTGCTTTCATTAATCACCTCCAGGTGAAGCGGGTTTATTCCTTCGGCCAGTTTTTTCTCAATATCTGATTGAATTGTCATGCCTGTTACCTGTTGCTATGTTCGTTACGTAGTCTAATTATACGCGTTGTCTGCACGTTTAAACTACTGTCAGCCTGTATGGTTATTATTGATACCTACTCAGGCTTATCTTTTTTATCGTCTTTGTCACTGTTCTCGCCATCATCCTCAGACGACTTTCCAAAATCATGTCTTAAGTGAGCCAGCTCTTCGAGTCGGGCATTGACCCGTCCATTGATCGTATCCTCCGGGAACTCTCCTTGCTCATTGGCCACGCCTGCATCGACACCGGTAAGTAAATGAATAGCCTCATCAATCGTTGATATGGGGTAGATATGGAACTTGCCTTCATGCGCTGCATCCACCACATCCTGATGTAACATCAAATGCGGAACATTTGATGCAGGTATAAGGACACCCTGCTCACCATTCAAGCCGCGTTGCTGGCAAATTTCAAAAAAGCCTTCAATTTTTTCATTCACCCCGCCAATAGCCTGCACTTCACCATGCTGGTTTACCGAGCCAGTCACGGCCAGTGACTGTTTAATGGGTACCCTGGCGAGGGCGGACAAAAGCGCGCACAGTTCACCGACACTGGCACTATCGCCTTCCACCATGCCGTAGGACTGTTCAAACACAAGACTGGCCGTTAATGACAATGGAAAATTATGTGCATATCGTGCCGCCAGGAAAGAAGTAAGAATTAATACACCCTTGGAATGAATCGAGCCTGCCAGGTCCACTTCACGTTCAATGTCAACGACCTCGCCTTCACCAAGCCGGGCAGTTGCGGTAATACGAGCCGGTTGTGAGAAGGCATAGTTGCCCAGTTCAATCACAAACAGACCATTTACCTGGGCAATCTTTTCCCCTTCCGTGTCAATTAACAAGGTACCGCGTTGTATTTCTTCCTGGATTCTTTCCTTATAGCGATTTGCCCTGTAGACCTGTTTATCTATTGCCTTTTGTACATCCTCTTTATTTACGTTACCGGCTTTACGTTGTTGTGCCCAGTAATCAGCTTCGCGCATAAGGTCGACAATAGAAAGCATATGAGCAGAGAGTTTCTCAGTATCATCAGCCATTCGCGAACTATGTTCAATGACTCTTGCCACGGCATTACTGTCAAAATCCAGCAGTTTTTCTTTTCGCACCAGGGTTGCCAGCAGGCGTGCATAAACTTCGTTATGTTGTTTGTCCCTGGGGATCTCATCTTCAAAATCAGCCGCCACTTTAAATAACTCGGCAAACTCAGGATCGTATTCCATTAACAGGTAGTATAATCTTCTGTCACCGACCAGGATAATTTTAATATCAAGAGGAATAGGTTTGGGTTGTAATGACAAGGTACTGACCAGGCCAAACATTTCCGCTATTGACTGGATATCGATACATTTGGCTGACATGGCACGCTTTAACCCTTCCCATGCATAAGGCTGGCTCAGGATCTTTACGGCATCAAGTATCAGGTAGCCACCGTTTGCCTGATGCAAGGCGCCGGGTTTAATTAACATATAATCCGTTATCAGCGTACCCATCTGTGAAACATATTCCACCTTGCCAATCAGGTTCTGAAAAGTAGGATGGTTTTCATAATAAATTGGCGCACCCTTTTGTTCCGAATTATCGACAAACAAATTGACCTGGTAACGACGATAGGATGGTTCCTCACTTTGTGAAAGTAAACCAACATTCATTTCTTCTTCGCGAAACTCGTGTAAATTCTGAATAACATCTTCCAGCAAGGTATCCAGGTAAGACTGAACATCCTCAATAGATTTGTATTTTTCTCTCATGTCATCAACCAGGTGTCCAACTGCAAACATTCCAACTTCCTTGTTGAGGGCTTTCATTTTATCCCTGACTTCGCGTTGCCATTGCGGTCGTTGACGAAAGATAGCCTGTACCTTTTCTTCCAGCACGTCGATGATCTGTTCCAGCCGTTCTTTTTCCTTGTCACTGAGTGCATCATATTCTTCAGGTGACAGTGTTTTGCCATTTTTTTCCGGAACAAAACGGATATCCGTTGGTGTACGAATCACCGCGATATGATGTTTTTCAGCATCCTGTGCCAGATCAAGAAACGCTTCCCGCATGCGTTCCTGAAAACTTTCCTGTATTTCTTCTGCACGATTCTGGTATTGTTCCGTCTCGAATGCACTGGGAATGGTTGTTTTTAGATCATCAACCAGTTGTTTCATGTCCTGCTGAAACATTCTGCCCTGTCCAGCCGGGAAACGTATCGCGATAGGTTTTTGTGGATTAACAAAATTTCCAACATAGACCCAGTCGTCTGCCGGAGCACCCAGTCCTCTTTGTTCCTGCAGGTACTGGCGAATCATACTATGCTTGCCGTAACCAGATGGTCCCAGGACATAGAGGTTATAACCATCACGTTGAATGCCAATACCAAACTGGATGGCATCCATGGCCCGCTCTTGACCAACAAATTCCTTTATTTCCTCGAGCTCGGTGGTTGACTTGAAGCTTAATTGTTCTGGATCACAAACCGTATAAAGTTGATCTGCACCAAGAGGGGCAAGTGTTCTGGTTTTGGTCATTAAGTTTTATTCCAGTTAGTTGTTAGTCAGTGTATAACAAAATGCGTCAATACCCGCCATTTACCAGCTCGTGCACTTCGTTATACAGTTCGGTAATATTATTCAAGTTTAGATGATTGGCAATCTCAATGTCAGTGTTTCCAGACTGATGAACACCATAAACCTGTAATAGTTTATCCAGCGTGAGGCACACTGTGAGACATGATAACAAACCAGTTTGCCTTTTTTCACTTGCCCACGTCGAGCTATGACAGAATCTTTCTTAACCTGTTGTAATTACACATCCACAGGTAAACGAGGATCAAATTCATCTTACACGAGGTAATCATTGTCTTTTGATGCTCTGATCGGCATGGGGATCTTTTTTCCATACCTGGAAATCACGGTCATGAGGGATACCCTATTTTTGCTTCAGAATAGGGCATATATTGATAAGCCAGAGCCAATCGGCCAGGTAACGGGTATTCCGCAGTAGGAATTGCCAGGCCCAAAGCTCAGCAGAAACCTCCGAAAAATCTCATATTTGTAAATATTTTACGATGCAATCACGTTTTTTTACTTGTGCGATTGATAAAATTGATTATATATTGTTAAATATCAACAAGTTACAATATATCTTCTATTTTTGTAACAATTGTTTACAAAATCCTTATTGCGATAAGGGTGATTTATCCCTACCTTTATACTTATCAATTTCAGGTAACCACAAGGAAGACATTACAATGAAAGTATCATCTCGTTCACAATATGCTGCCAAGGCCATGTTAGAACTGTCAATGAACCCTGAAAAACCATTGACACTGTCGAGCCTGGCTCAATCACAAGGTATCTCCATCTCTTATCTGGAGCAGATTTTTGCCCTGCTGCGCAAAGAACATCTGGTTAAAAGTACCCGGGGTCCGGGTGGTGGTTATAGCCTCGGTAAACCGCTGGAAGAAATTTCTATCGGTGATATTGTTCAGGCTATAAATAAAGGGACCAGGGGCAAGAAGAAAGAAATGAACACTCACGATGAACGCCAGAAATTGTGGGAAGAACTATCAGAAATTGTAAATTCGCACCTGGGAAGTGTCACCCTGGCTCAGGTACACAATGCGCATGAAAACCACTCCCAGGATGAGGACGAAAACACATCACCAGACGTTGCATAACTTGATGAAAAGATAAGGACATCATCCTGAACAAAACGCCCCACCAGATGTTGGGGCGTTTTTTTATTTGTGCTCACGGAAATGTTTATTTCCTAGATCAATAATGAAGCAACGTTCACAATACTCTTTTTCTCAAAATTATAAGTAATTCACTGGATACTTATATTTATTTTAATTGATCTACATCAATTCTCATATTCAGAACCAGGTACTAAATTATTATGAAAATAATTTGGAAGTTAAGGAGTGAATTTATGTTCATGCAAAGTGGCGATAAAGGCATTCTGATGAATGTCTATAAAACAGTATTGGTACTGGTTACTTTAATGGTCATTTTAATCATAGCAGCCAATATGATTGGTTAGGTTATTACATACTATATAAAAAAGCGATCCGGGGGGATCGCTTTTTATCAGGTTACTTCATGGATGATAGTAATAGTTCATTCATTCTTGATACAAAAGCTGCAGGATCATCCAGTTGTCCACCTTCACTCAGGAAAGCCTGATCAAACAGAATATTTGTCCAGTCAGCAAACTTTTCACTGTCCTGTTCATCATTTAGCTTCTTCACCAGAGGATGCTCACTATTTATTTCCAGTATCGGTTCAAGCTCAGGTAGGTCATGCCCGGCCTGTTTCAGAATTTTCTGCATACTCACTGCCATCTCCTGCTGTTCTACCACCAGGCAGGATGGTGATGTCGTCAAACGATGTGAAATTCTGACTTCTTTGACCTTGCCTTGCAGGGTTTCCTTCATCTTGTCCAGCAAAGGTTTGTAATCTTCCGCTGCCTTTTCCGCTTTTTCCTTATCTTCCTTGTCTTCAAGATCACCCAGATCAAGCTCGCCCTTGGCGATATTCACGAAAGACTTTTCATCATACTCGGACAGGAATGACATCATCCATTCGTCAACACGGTCATGCATTAACAATACTTCGATGTCTTTTTTACGGAATAACTCAAGGTGAGGGCTGTTCTTCACTGCTGCATATGAATCACCGGTAATATAATATATCTTGTCCTGCCCTTCCGGCATACGGGAAATGTAATCGTCCAGTGAAACATCTTCCACATCCGAATCATTTTTTGTCGAGGCAAAGCGAAATAACCCGGCAATTTTTTCTTTGTTGGCAAAATCTTCTGCCGGTCCTTCTTTTAGCACCCGCCCAAATTCCTGCCAGATGGTTTTGTATTCCTCGGGCTTGTCCCTGGAAAGCTTGTCGAGGTGTGCAAGGATTCTTTTGACCGAAGCATTGCGAATCGTGTCAATCTGCTTGTTATGTTGCAGTATTTCTCGTGAAACATTGAGAGGTAGATCATCAGAATCAACGATACCACGAATAAAACGCAGATAATTTGGCATTAGTTGCTCGGCATCGTCCATGATGAATACACGCTTGACGTACAACTTCAGACCGTATCGTCTGTCGCGATCGTATAAATCAAAAGGCGCGCGCCTGGGAATATAAAACAACGTAGTATAATCTTGGGTACCTTCTACACGGTTGTGCATCCAGTCAAGAGGTTCATCAAAGTCATGCGCCACATGCTTGTAGAATTCCTTGTATTCTTCGTCACTGATATCTGACTTGCTACGCGCCCACAAAGCATTTGCCTTGTTAACAGTTTCCTGTTCATCCGTAGCGTTTCCCTTGTCATCCAGTTTGTTCATGAATATTGGTAACGAGATATGATCTGAATACGTGGTGATGATATTGCGCAGACGGAAGTTATCCAGGAACTCATCTTCGCCTTCACGCATATGCAGGGTTACCCGGGTACCACGGTCTGCCAGTTCGACATTTTCCAGTGAATATTCACCTTCACCGTTCGATTCCCAGCGTACCCCGTGCTCGGCACCTAACCCGGCACGACGGGTTTCAACGGTAACTTTATCGGCAACAATAAATGATGAATAGAAACCAACACCGAACTGACCTATCAGTTGTGCATCCCTGGCCTGGTCACCACTTAAGCTATCGAGAAATTTACGTGTTCCGGAACTGGCAATAGTACCAATATTATCCATAACTTCCTGGCGGTTCATGCCGATGCCGTTATCGGTAATGGTGATAGTGCGTGCCTCTTTATCAAATGCCACATGGATACTTAAATCCGGGTCGCCTTCAAACAGGGCTTCATCTGACAGGCCTTCAAACCGCAGCTTATCGCAGGCATCAGAGGCATTGGAAACCAGCTCGCGTAAAAAGATTTCTTTATTGGAATACAACGAGTGAATCATCAACTGCAAAAGTTGCTTCACTTCAGTCTGAAAACTTAAGGTTTCTTTTTGCGCTTCAACGCTCATCGTTACTCTTCTCCTTGTGGATAATTCAGAACTTTGGTGAGGATATAAGGCTGCCCTGACGCCATTTCAAGCAGGAATCAAGACAAATGATTCTGATAATCCAGGATAGAAGTGGCGATTTCTTCAACAGACAGGCGCGTTACATCAATATTTGGAATACCATATTGACGATATATGCCAGCTATCTGCCTGACTTCATACTGGCATTGGTGTAAAGATGAGTACTGGCTGTTTGGCCGCCGGTTGTGGCGAATCTGCTGCAGGCGTTCTGGACTGATCCCCAGGCCAAATAATTTCGACTGGTGTGAATGCAGTGCTTTTGGCAGGCGGGTGCTATCCAGGTCCTCCTCAACAAATGGGTAGTTGGCGACATAAAGCCCGTAGTGCAATGCAAGGTAGAGACTGGTTGGTGTTTTACCACTTCTTGATACACCAATAATGATCAGGTCTGCCCTGTCATAGTGGCGTGTATCTCCACCATCATCATTTTGAAGCGTATAATTCACGGCATCCATGCGGTCCTGGTAGTCCTCATCGACAACCACCGCATGGCTGTGGCCAACATGCGACTCAGCAGGTGTATTTAACTCCTGTTCCAGCGGTGAAATAAACTCGTCCATAAAATCAAAAAATTTCACCTCACCCTGTGAAAGGATATTTCTCAGTTCTTCATCAACGACGGTGCTGAATATCAGTGGTCGTGTTTGGAAAGCCTGACCTGTTTCAATAATCTGCTGATGGGCTTGCTGATCTTGTTGGATATGTCACTAAACTTATATATCTGGAGTATTTTCAGTATGAACGAAATATAAACTCGTTAAAAGACTTAGTTTTTTAATTTTAAAGCAAATATTAAACGGCCATAAAAGATGTCAAAAAACCTTATCTGGTTCGAACAGCTTGGATTAAACGATATTGAGCAAGTTGGTGGTAAAAATGCTTCACTAGGTGAAATGATTTGCCAGCTCTCATCAACAGGGGTGAAAGTCCCTGGTGGTTTTGCAACTACTGCTGATGCCTTTCGTAATTTTCTTTCTGAAAATCAGCTGACAGAAAAAATAAAACAACGGTTGTCTTCCCTGGATGTAGCTGATGTAGTTGAGCTAGCCAAGGCCGGCGAAGAAATCCGTAACTGGATACTCAATGCCCGTTTTCCCAGGGCACTTGAAGAAGATATCCGTGATGCCTGCGATACACTCAATGCAACCTATGGCAACCATGCCAGCTATGCCGTACGCTCATCTGCAACTGCAGAAGATTTGCCGGAAGCTTCTTTTGCTGGCCAGCAGGAAACATACCTTAATATAAAAGGTAATGACGCCATACTAAGCGCCATCAAAGCCGTGTTTGCTTCTCTTTATAACGATCGTGCGATCGCATACCGGGTTCACAACAACTTTGAACACGAAAACGTTGCACTTTCTGCAGGCGTTCAAAAGATGATTCGCAGTGACCTAGGTAGCAGTGGTGTGATGTTTACTATTGATACTGAATCCGGGTTTGAAGATGTCATTTTTATTACCTCTTCATGGGGGCTTGGTGAAATGGTGGTACAGGGGGCAGTTAACCCCGATGAATTTTATATTCACAAACCCACTTTGCGTGAAAACCGCCCCGCCATATTAAGGCGTAACCTCGGTAGTAAACAGCTGAAGATGATCTTCAATGAAGAAACTCTGCACACTTCATCAACCCTGACCGTTGAGTTACCTGTTGAAGACCAGCGAAGCTTCAGCCTGTGTGATGATGATGTCACTAAACTTGCACAGCTGGCTCTGAAAATTGAAGACCACTATGGCAAGCATATGGATATTGAATGGGCCAAAGATGGTGAAGATGGTGAACTGTATATCGTGCAGGCCCGTCCGGAAACAGTGAAGAGTCGTGCGCGCAAGAATATCCTGGAACGCTACACGATGAAGAGTCATGGAAAGATACTTGCTGAGGGTCGCAGTATCGGCCAACGTATCGGCCAGGGTAAAGCCAGGATCATAACCGATCTTAGTGAAATGAACCTGGTTAATGAAGGTGATGTACTGGTTACGGATATGACCGATCCTGACTGGGAACCCATTATGAAAAAAGCTTCCGCGATTGTAACAAACCGCGGGGGACGCACCTGCCATGCAGCCATTATTGCCCGCGAACTGGGTGTACCCGCGGTGGTTGGTTGTGGAGATGCAACAAAAACCATTCCCGATGATGAAGATATCACCGTCTCATGTGCAGAAGGTGAAACAGGGTATATCTATCATGGTCTACAGGATTTTGAACACAAGGAAATTGAACTGGATAAACTGCCTGAACTTCCCTTTAAAATCATGATGAATATTGGTACCCCGGATAGAGCTTTTGATTTTAGTTTTTTACCCAACCAAGGTGTTGGTCTGGCACGCCTGGAATTTATTATTAACCGAACTATCGGCATTCACCCAAAAGCCCTGCTTAATTATCACAGCCAACCTGTTCATGTTCAGAAACAGATTGATAACCTGTCTGCAGGATACGCGGATCCTGTTTCATTTTATATTGAGAAACTGAGTGAAGGTATTGCCACACTGGCAGCAGCGTTCTGGCCCAAACCTGTTATCGTGCGTATGTCTGACTTCAAGTCCAACGAATATGCAAACCTTATTGGTGGCCAGCCTTACGAACCACATGAAGAAAACCCGATGATTGGGTTTCGCGGAGCATCACGTTACATTGACAAAAAATTCCGGGACTGTTTTGAGTTGGAATGTTTTGCCATTAAGAAAGTACGTGATGAAATGGGCCTGACTAATGTTGCGATCATGATCCCTTTTGTACGAACGCTTGAAGAAGCAGATGAAGTTATTGATCTACTGAAACATAACGATCTAATACGCGGCGTGAATGGTCTCAATATCATCATGATGTGTGAAATACCTTCCAATGCCCTGCTTGCTGAACAATTCCTGCAACGTTTTGATGGCTTTTCAATTGGCTCTAATGATCTCACACAGTTAACACTGGGACTGGACAGGGACTCTGGATTGATTGCTGAAAAATTTGATGAACGGAACGATGCAGTAAAAACTTTGCTTAAAATGGCCATCCAGGCCTGCAAGTTAAATGGTAAGTATGTAGGAATTTGTGGCCAGGGTCCTTCTGATCATCCGGATCTTGCTTTCTGGTTAATGGAACAAGGAATCGACAGTGTTTCCCTGAATCCTGATAGTGTTATCAAAACCTGGCTTTACCTGGCTGAACATAACAATGCCTGATAATAAAAAACGCCAGCAATTAGCCGGCGTTTTTGCCTGAAGAAATAAATGTTTATTTGTTAAGAACTTCTTTAAGCGAGTTTAAACAAAAATCGACATTTTCCTGGCGAGCGGCATGCCCCATTAAACCAATGCGCCATACCTTACCGGCTAGTGCCCCTAGTCCAGCGCCAATTTCCAGGTTGTAGTCATTGAGTAACTTGCCACGAATTTCTGCATCATCCACGCCATCTGGAATATATACCGCGTTAAGTTGTGGCAAGCGATCACCCTCTTTCACAACAAAACCGATACCCATTTCTTCCAGGCCAGCTTTCAATGCCTGGTGCATTTTTTCATGGCGCGCCCAGGCATTTTCCAGTCCTTCTTCTTCCAGAATCACCAGTGACTCATGGAGGCCATACAGGTTATTAATTGGTGCAGTATGATGATAAGCACGCTTGGCACCACCACCCCAGTATCCCATGACCAGGTTCAAATCAAGAAACCAGCTTTGTACTTTTGTTTTACGATTTTTTATCACTTCTACAGCACGCTCATTCATACTGATAGGTGATAAACCTGGAGGCGCAGACAAACACTTTTGCGTACCCGAGTAGATAGCATCAATACCCCACTCGTCCACCTTTAGAGGCGTGCCAGCCAGTGATGTCACGGCATCAACAATCGTCAGACAATCGTATTTGTGAGCCAGTTCTACCAACGTTTTGGCATCTGACTGGGCGCCAGTTGAAGTTTCCGCATGAACAAAGGCTACCACCTTGGCATCCGGATTAGCCTTCAGGGCATCTTCCAGCTTTTGCGGGTCAACCACAGTGCCCCATTCATCTTCAACCATAACCGGGGTAGCACCACAGCGCTCCACGTTTTCTTTCATGCGGCCACCAAACACACCGTTCTGGCACACAATAACCTTATCACCTGGTTCAACCAGGTTAACAAAGCAGGTTTCCATGCCGGCTGATCCCGGTGCAGATACAGGTAAGGTCAGTTCGTTTTTGGTCTGAAAAGCGTACTGCAACATACCTTTCATATCATCCATCATTGCAACGAACTGTGGATCAAGGTGTCCTATTGTTGGGCGAGCCAGTGCTTCAAGCACACGATCACTAACGTCAGAGGGGCCGGGGCCCATTAAAGTGCGTCTGGTTGGCATAAAAGAACGACTACTCATGCTTAAGTTCCTGTTTTAATTTGTAAAAATAGACATCATAATAACCAAGTACACCAGTATACTATATCAACTACCATTTATGTATATACTGATTATCCTCAAAATAGTAAGGTTTATGTTGATTTTGTGGCTGGTAACCGGATATGCCAAACTGGTTTGAAAATAATCATCTGGTTTGTTCTAAAATTGCATTGTGAGTAACTATAATTTAAACGAATGGAATTTATTACTCATTACCAGTTGTTTCTTCATATCTGGCATTTATAGATTTCTATAAACAGTATCAATTCGGACACGGTTTGCCACAACAGCTGGCCGTCAATAAAAAGCTACAGGGACTTACTGAACAAATGTTAGCAACAGCGAAGAGTCAGAAATGACAGATTCAGATCTAATCGACTTTGACACCCTCAATGATCTGCGAACTGCTTTGGGTGACGGTGTATCGGAGTTGTTCAAGGAATTCATCTCTGATGGTCCTGCCGCTATACATCGTATCGACATAGCCGTACAGGAAATGGACATTCCGGAAATTAGCAAGGCCGCACATTATTTAAAAGGCAGTGCGGGCAATATCGGTGCGATTGCCTTATCTGATGCCTGCAGAAAACTTGAAAACCTGATTGAAAATAATGAAACAGGAAAAATTCTGGAACAGCGTGATGAAATTAAGAAAGTATATTCTGCAACTGTCACGTTTATGGAGCGCCAGGGAAAAATTATCAATTTCAACGAGTATGCAAACCATAAACGGCTCATACTGATTATTGATGATGACAACATCACACGCCTGACTCTGACCAAGGTTCTGGAAAAATCAGGAAACTATAAAGTTATTGATGCAGAAAATGGTGCCGAGGGCCTTGAACTGTTCAAACAATATCACCCTGACATGGTATTGCTAGATGTCGTTATGCCGGATATGGATGGTTACAAAACCTGCCAGGAAATCCGCAAGATATCTGATGCTGATGCAACACCCATTCTTATGCTTACCGGGCTCAATGATGTGGACTCAATTGAGCATGCGTTTAATGCAGGTGCCACAGACTTTATTACCAAACCCATTAACTGGCCGCTACTGTCGCAGCGTGTCCGCTATGCCATGCGCGCCAGTAAACTCTATATTGATTTGAAAAAGAAACAAACACAGCTGGAACATGCACAGCGTATTGCCCGCCTGGGTTATTTTGAATACAACCTGGATAATCAAATCGTATCCTGCTCTCAGGAGCTACTCAGCCTGCTGAATATTGATTCATTTAACCAGAACATACCGTTTCCAGAGTTTGAAAATATCATTCCCGAAAATGACCGGTACCGTTTCCTGGGTACTCTTAAACAGGCCATTTCCACCAACAGTGCCTATGATATTGATCATCATATCAATATTAACAGTGATGAGCCCTGTATCGTTCATCATCATGGTGAACCGATTGTAAATAACATTGGTGAAGTTATTGCTATTGCTGGAACAATCCAGGACATCACCGAACGGAAAAAAGCTGAAGACCTGATTGAATTTCAGACCTATTATGATCAAATTACCGAATTACCAAACCGGCTTTCCATGACCGAAAAACTTGATGAGTTAATGGAAAACGCAGAAAAGAATAACAAGTTATTAGCCGTTATTCTCTTCCACCTGGATCGTTTCAGGGAAATCAATGATACCCTTGGCCACCGCGTAGGTGACCAGTTGTTGCGGACTATTGCCAGACAATTCAACTCTTATTTTCGTGGCGAAGCTACTTTGGCAAGATTCGATGGTGCGACCTTTGCTTTGATTTCTGAAGATATTAAATCAGTTGATGAAACTGCCATTATCGCGCAACAAATTCTGGATATGCTTTCACAGCCTTATGTCGTACATGAACACGAAGTATTTATTAGCGGCAGTGTGGGTATTACCATGCACCCCATGGAAGCTAAAGACAAGGAAACCTTGTTAAAAAATGCTGATACTGCGATGAGCAGAGCAAGAAAAAATGGCGGCAACCAGTACCAGTTCTTCTCTTCAGAAATGAATATCGCTGCTCAACAACGCCTGCAAATAGAAACCGATTTACGCAAAGCACTTGAACGCGAAGAGTTCGTGGTTTATTACCAGCCCCAAATTGATACACAAACACGCCGGGTCATTGGCATGGAGGCATTAATCAGGTGGAATCATCCTGAGAAGGGAATTATTCTACCCTTTGATTTTATCCCGATTGCGGAAGAAACCGGGCTAATTATTCCTATTGGTAACTGGGTAATGCAAACCGCTATTACCCAGACAAAAGCATGGCATGACATGGGCTACAGAATTCGTATTGGTGTGAACCTTTCCGCACATCAGTTTAATGATACCAACCTGATTGGCAATATTGTCGAAGCACTGGAAAACACCGGACTCGAACCAAGATACCTTGAACTGGAAGTCACCGAAAGCGTTGCCATGTATGACTTCAACGCTACCCTGGATATTATCCAGGAGATCAGGACGATGGGTGTTCATACATCAATTGACGATTTTGGTACCGGTCATTCTTCATTGAGTTACCTGCAGCGCCTACCGGTTAATACCGTGAAAATTGATCGCTCATTTATAAAAGATATTGGTCAGAGCGATGATGGTACCCTGGCTAAAACGATCATTGCGATGGCACACAGTCTTGGTCTCAACGTCGTTGCTGAAGGCATTGAAAGCGAACAGCACTATGAGTTCCTCAAGCAGCATAATTGTGATGAACTACAGGGTTACCTGTTCAGCCATCCCCTGCCAGTTAAAGCATTTCAAACATATCTCCAGGAAACTTCAGCTGCCTGATTCTTCTGGCGAAGAATTTATGAATTGTAGAGTGCATGCCACTTTTCCAGCTGGGCACGCATCCGTTTAACGTGACTACCATCCCAGTAAACCTGATCACAGGTAGGGCAATAAAACGCTTCCGTAATTGCTTTCTGTGAATTTGCGGGAATACTTTGCATTTGCTTGGCGCTAGCCAGGTTCAGCGGGGTATTACAGACGGTGCAACGCTTGAATGGCTGATACTGCCAGTCAACCGGCAGCTGCTCACTTAACGAGCGAACACATTCTTCCAGTCCGTCACAGGTTAACAGGATTACATTTCCCGGCGCACGACGATGTTCCATGAGTTTCTGATCCCGGGTAATGAGATAGCGACCTTCATCAATTGCCTGGCGTAGTAAGTCATAATCACTACGGCCATCAGATTCAACCAGGGTATCGTAGCCGGCTGCACGTAACCAGTTTCCCAGCCGTTGCAGCATTTCATCACACAAAAACTTCATCTTGTGACGAGCTTGTTGGTGTGCCGATATTTCAGGCAGGACGAATCACCCCGGTAACAATACCCAGGATCTGGACTTCTTCGTTACGCAAATAAATCGGTTCCATGTCGGGATTGGCTGGCTGTAGCCGGATGCCATCCGACTCTACGTAGAATTTTTTCAACGTAACCTGCTCGTCATTAATCATGGCGATGACAGACTGGCCATTTTCAGCGCTCTGACGTTTTTCCACTACGATGATATCACCATCCTGGATATTGTCATCTATCATGGAATGGCCCTGCACACGCAAAGCATAAGTGTTTTTGCGTACCATATTGGCAGGAACGGATACCTGCTCATTTTGTTCACAGATATCAATGGGTAAACCTGCTGTCACTGCACCCAGTAATGGAATTTCAACTAGGCTATCTTCCAGTATCTGCAGCGATTCCAGCTCGGGAACCCAGACTGGATGATTATTCTTTGGAATCAAATAGTTAACGTTTTCCATTGATATTTTCCTTTAGGTTTATTTGATAACCTTAGCCTTTTTATGAACTAATTTCAAACCTACCTGACTAAAGCTAGGCGTATTAACCCTGATCTGTAATAATCTGCCACCATGAATACTGAAAACAGACCTGCAAAAAAATCATCCAATTTAGTACTTGTTGTTATAGTTGCCGCGCTAAGTATCGCCGCCGGAATCATTATCAACCAGAACCTTCTCAATAAGTCACGTGATACCCAGATACCCCCGGGACTCGATGCAACGGTCTTACCGCAGGCACGCCCCATTAGTGGCTTTAAACTGGTTGATCACAACAAACAGCCGTTTACCGCTGAAAATCTTAAGGGCAAATGGCACTTCCTGTTTTTTGGTTTTACCAACTGTCCTGATGTCTGTCCAACTACCCTGAAAATCATGCAGGGAGTCTGGAAAAAGCTGCCTGCTGATAAACCCAAACCTGGAATGTTGTTCTTCTCGGTTGATCCAGATCGCGATCCACCAGAGATTTTGAAAAAGTATGTTACGTATTACCACCCTGAATTTATCGGCATAACGGGAGAGCTCGATCAAATTGATATTATTACCAACCAGCTGGGAATTCTTTATGGGTATGATGATAAAAAGGATGGCTCAGAAGATTACACGGTTAATCACAGCGCGCAGATCCTGTTAACTGATCCACAGGGCAGAATGCGCGCCGTGTTCTCACCACCTTATGATGCAACTAGCATCTCCCAGGCACTTGATGTAATTCGTAATTTTTATGAAGGATAAGTTAATGAAACATTTATATCTTAAATTATTAATGGCCATAAGCCTGTTATTTTTAGCCAACAACGCCTCGGCTGATCACATCAATATTGAAAATGCCAGGATACCGGAGGCTGCACCTGTCGCAAAAGTTATGGCTGCATATATGGATATTAGTAATAAAGCCAAAGACGCCAGTTACATCACCAGGGTTTCTTCACCACAATTTAAAAAAGTGGAAATTCACAGCATGTTTCATAAAGACGGCATGATGCATATGGAAAAGCAAGACAAATTAAAACTCCCCGCGGGTAAAACCACATCGCTGCAACCAGGTGGTTTTCACATGATGTTATTTAATCCAAAAAAATGGTACCAGGCTGGTTCCAAAATCAACCTGAAGATTACCCTTGATGATAAACATACTTTCAATATTGTTGTGCCTGTCATCAAAGACCAGGATGGTGAGCATCACCATCATCATTAAGAAAGATTACCATGCAGCCTGACTCATTAGCCGCAAAGCTGTTTGCTTTGATCCAGTATCCGCTACCGCATCATTTTCTATCACGTATTATGTTGCGGCTGACACGATGCCGGCTTGCCTGGTTTAAAAACTTTGCCATTAAAAAGTTTATCAAACATTTCAAGATTGACATGTCGCTGGCAGTGGAAGAAAACCCGGAAGAGTATGAAACTTTCAATCAGTTTTTTACCCGTGCCCTGAAACCGGAAGTCAGGCCACTAGCATTAGCTGAAAAAAACATTATCTGCCCGGTTGATGGTGCCATCAGCCAGATGACCAAAATTAATCACAATACGATTATCCAGGCCAAGGGGCAGGGGTATAGTGTTGAAGCACTACTGGGTGACAGTGAAATGGCCAAACAGTTTAAAAATGGCAACTTCACCACCCTTTACTTGTCTCCGAGGGATTACCATCGTATTCACATGCCCGTTGATGGCACATTAAAAAAAGTCATTCATGTGCCTGGGCGTTTGTTCAGTGTCAATCCGGCAACCGTACACAATGTTCCTGCTTTGTTTGCACGTAACGAACGTGTGATTTGCCTGTTCGATACACCACTGGGTCCAATGGCTTTTGTCTTGGTAGGTGCTATATTTGTAGCAAGTATTGAAACAGTCTGGC
>JARRJY010000060.1:0-25130 GCA_037388705.1 Gammaproteobacteria bacterium | reverse complement strand
AAAAAAATAGGCCTGGCTGTTGCTGCCTCTATTTTTGTTTTACCTGTAATTAATGCCGCTGAACAAGACGCAATTATCGTTACGGCTACGCGTACCGCACAAATTGCTGATGAAAGCCTGTCACCAGTTATCGTTATTAGCCGGGAAGAACTGGAAAAAGAAACGGCCAGCGAAATCACTGATATTCTGCACCGCTATCCTGGCATTGATATAAGCCGTAATGGCGGTCCAGGCCAGCAATCTTCTATCTTCATTCGTGGCGCCGAAAGTGATCATACCCTGATAATGATTGACGGTATCAAGATTAACCCGGGGAATATTGGTACGGCTTCTATCCAGAACATACCTGTTGAAATGATTGAACAAATTGAAATTGTAAAAGGAGCTCGTTCAACACTTTACGGCTCTGATGCCATTGGTGGTGTCATTAATATTATTACCCGCAAACATGATCAGAAAGGTTCCTACTACAATGCAAGTCTTGGAGGTGGTTCCTTTGATACCACAACTGCAAACTTCTCAGCACATAATAATACCGGAGATAAATCAGCCGGAATCAATATCACTGCAAAACAAAGTGATGGGTTTTCAACGTTGGATAGTCAAACATTAGAGCGTGGTTACGACAATCTGAGTGTAAACCTGTACGGTAAAAAACGCATTGGTGAGATGGATGCCAAGTTTGAATACTGGCAATCCGAAGGCAATACTGAATATTTTGACTATGATTTTTTATTTAACATAATTCCAGTTGATCAGGATTTTAAAACCAGTACAACATCAATATCACTGGATAGCAATCCATCAGAAAACTGGGTAAGCAAGATCAAGCTTTCTCATTTTGATGACAAGATCGAACAAAATCAAAGTGCCGACTTTGTCCGCACGAGACGAAACATAATTGACTGGCAAAATGACATACAAATCAGCAAGTCACAGCTGGCTACAGCGGGACTGTATTTTTCAGATGAAAATACAAGTTCAATCAGTTATGGATCTGGATATGAAGTGAATACAAAAGAAAAAGCCATATTTATCCAGGATAACCTTAACCTGAACAGTCACCAGATTATTGCCGGTGCTCGGTATACCGACCATGAAGTCTACAGTAATCATACTACCTGGAACCTTGAATATGGCTACCAGTTTAACAAGCAGTGGAAATTGATTGCAGCTGCCAACACAGGTTTCCGCTCACCATCCAGTACTGATCGCTTTGGCTTTGGTGGAAACCCCAACCTTAAGCCAGAAGAATCAAAAAATACTGAACTAGCTATACGTTATCAGAAAGGTTCTCATAATTTTTCTATTAACTCTTTTGAAAACAATATTGATAACCTGATTGCTTATACAGGCACTTATCCAGCTGGCAGTAACCAGAATATTAACAAGACAAGCATTAAAGGTATTGAGGTAAGTTATCAATATAGCGCCAATGAGTGGTTGATAGCCCTAAGTGCTATTGACCAGGATCCACGAAATCTCAGCGATGACACTTTACTATTTCGACGTCCGGAACAGAAATACAATCTATCTGTCAGTTACAATACCGATGACTACGGAATCCAAATGGATATCACACATGTTTCAGAAAGGAATGACTATGGTCCTGTAATCTTGGATACATATACCCTGGTTGGGATTAAAGGTAACCTCCGCATTAGCAAAGCACTTTCTGCATCGGCACGCATTGAAAATGCGACCGACGAGGAATACCAACTGGCCGATGGCTATAATACGCCTGAACGTAGTTACTATCTCACTCTGGACTATGCTTTCTGATACATGAAACTCTACCAGGCAATTATTATTTCACTGCTCTGCCACAGCATCCTGGTGCTGCCCCTGGCAGAGCAGCCTATGCCTGAAGTAGCCATTGCGCCTATTCAGGTTAGCCTGGGTGATAACCACCAAACACCACAACACTCCTCCACTTCGCAAAAACAAGCTCCCAGGGATACAAAGCAAGTAAAGCCGGTTGAAAACAAACAGGTAGCTACAGTTAACAGCGATGCTCACAATCCCGCATCGCATAACAATACTGAAAAATCTGAAACCTCAAATGATGGGAACATGACTATAAAAAAAGAAACTACTTCCCAACAACAAGCACAAAACTATGTTCTCAGCCGTTTACATAGTGAAATTGATAATTATTTTTTATATCCCTTACTTGCGCAACGAAATGGCTGGCAAGGAAAGGTTATCCTGGGCTTATCAGTAACCTCACGTGGCGGTATAAAGAACGTGCATATAAAAGAAGGCTCCGGGTATAAAGTCCTTGATCAATCTGCACTGGATACCCTATTAAAAATCAAACAAATAAAGAATACCGGGGACTGGATAGTTCTTGATAATCTGGACATAATAATCCCTATTATCTACCGTTTACAAAAAGGCTGACTATGGGACATCGTCTGTCCAAAATCTATACCCGTACCGGTGATAAAGGTGAAACCGGTTTAGGGGATGGTACACGTATTGAAAAAGATCATATCCGCGTTGAAGCATTTGGGACAGTTGATGAACTCAATAGTATTATGGGTATGATCCTTGCCCATGATATTCCTGAAGAAGTGAGTGAATGTTTTACCCGCATTCAACACCACCTGTTTGACCTCGGTGGTGAGCTGTGTATACCAGGTCATAATGCGCTGGATGAAAACTATATTACCTACCTGGAAAATAAACTGGATAGCATGAATGCGGATTTACCGATGCTGAAAGAATTTATTCTGCCTGCCGGAGGTCATGCGACTTCAACCTGCCACCTGGCACGTTCGGTTTGTCGCCGGGCAGAGCGCCGGGTAGTTACCATGGCAAAAAGTGAAAAGGTCAGCCCGTCTGCCATTTCCTATCTTAACCGTTTGTCTGATCTGTTATTTGTCGCAGCACGTGTCCTCGCCCGCCACGAGAACGGTAGTGAAGTACTATGGCAACCCTACCAAGATAACTAAACGTCATTTCGACACTTAGCCTCTTTTCATCACTTGTTAATTAGTCTAGGGTATCCTTTATACACGGGGATATAACAATGAACCATAACGAAAAAATCAATTACGTTGAATTTCCTTCCAGGAACATTGACGCCACCAAAACATTTTTCTCGAAAGCGTTTGGCTGGTCATTTACCGACTTTGGTCCTGACTATACGGCCTTTTCAAATGAGGGGCTGAATGGAGGTTTTTATAAGTCTGATTTGTCGACATCGACTGAAAATGGTGGTGCCTTGATCGTGTTTTACAGTAGTAACCTGGAACAAACCCAGTCAAAAATTGAGGCTGCTGGTGGCACAATCATAAAACCAATATTTTCTTTCCCCGGTGGACGTCGTTTTCATTTTAGTGATCCCAATGAAAATGAGTATGCCGTATGGTCAGATAAATAATCACACGCAACACCTGCGCTGGCAAAATAAACTATGAAATTTGTTAATTCGTTAAACGCATGGGGAAAGCCTGAATTTTCAGAAACCTTTAAAAAAGAAATTCAGGATATTGATGGTAATCTTCTCCCCTTGCAACAAGGATTATCCCTTAGCAGTTATGTATCTGATAACCCTGTCAGCGCGACTATACTCAACACATCTGAAAATGGTGATGCAATAATCGTCAAGACTGGCCTTTTCTATACAGGCATTATTGCTGGCTGCAGTTGTGCCGACGATCCAACACCACTGGATGAGCAAAATGAATATTGCGAAGTACAAATTACCATTTGTAAAAACACGGCAGAAACAACTGCTGTTTTAATTGAAGAATAATTGTCTCCTGCAACTTTTCCCGACACCTGCTGTCGTATTGCTATACTTTACAATTAGTGTAAATCAGATTTTTACCTTGATAACGATAAGGGCATAAAATATGGGTTTTGGAAACTCTGATTTTCTATTAACAGCACTGGAAGTCATGTCCGGGCTATTTATCTTCGTGATAGGACTGGTTGCCCTGGCAATTGTCATCACGTTTATTCTTGATGTTTCACAAAACAAACAGGCGATCCGTCATAACTACCCGGTCATTGGCCGTTTTCGTTACCTTTTTGAACGCCTCGGTGAATTCTTTCGCCAGTACTTTTTTTCCATGGACAGAGAAGAGTTACCCTTTAACCGTGCACAAAGAAGCTGGGTTTACCGTGCCGCCAAGGATGTGAAAAATACACGCGCCTTTGGTTCAACCCGGGATATTCGAATTTCCGGTACTGTACTGTTTGTTAATCATCCTTTTCCAACTCTTGATAAGGATGCAGTGGAATGTAACGAGATAACGATCGGCCCTTATTGTAATAATCCATATGTAACAGATTCACTGGTCAATATTTCAGGTATGAGTTATGGCGCCATTTCAATGCCTGCGGTGCTGGCACTTTCACAGGGTGCATACCAGGCCGGTTGCTGGATGAATACGGGTGAAGGAGGCTTGTCAGCATGCCATCTTGAAGGTGGTGCTGACCTGGTTTATCAAATAGGCACCGCCAAGTACGGCGTGCGCGATATGGCTGGCAATCTTGATCTGGAAAAAGTAAAAAAGATTGCTGCTCATCCACAAATAAAAATGTTTGAACTCAAACTAAGCCAGGGAGCCAAACCGGGTAAAGGCGGCATTCTGCCTGCTGAAAAGGTCACGGAAGAGATTGCACAAATGCGTGGTATTAAAGCCTATGAGGCTTCAATCAGTCCCAACCGTCACCCGGATATCAATACAATTGATGATTTGCTGGATACCATTGACAAAATTCGCCGCGCTGCCGAAAAGCCGGTTGGGTTTAAAATGGTACTGGGTTCCTATGGCTGGCTGGATACCTTGATGGAGACCATCAATAGGCGTGGCGACACATTCGCACCTGATTTTATTACCCTGGATAGCAGTGATGGTGGAACCGGGGCTGCACCAATGCCACTAATGGATGATGTCGGGCTGCCGTTGCGTGAAACATTGCCGGTTTTAATAGACAAGTTAAATGAGTATGGTTTACGTGACAGGATCAAGGTCATCGCATCCGGTAAATTAATTACCCCCACCGATGTTGCCTGGGCCATTTGCATGGGTGCTGACTTTGTTGTCAGCGCGCGTGGTTTTATGTTTGCCCTGGGCTGTATCCAGGCATTGCAGTGCAACAAGAACACCTGTCCGACAGGCATTACCACCCACAACCCTCGTTTGCAGAAAGGCCTTAACCCCGAACTTAAATCTGTTCGTGTTAGCAACTATGTCAGGAACCTTGTCCATGACGTCGGAATAATTGCTCATTCGTGTGGTGTAACAGAACCTCGCCACCTGGGTCGTCAACATGCCAGGATGGTAACTGAGAACGGGCTTTCCATAGCCCTTGACGAACTTCATCCGGACGTTAAAAAGCCGCTGACTGATTAACATCTATTTCAATATAACCTAAAATTAATATTTTTACGGACATTTTCAATGTGTAATGAAGACATCAACTGGGATGAAGAATTTGCTGATGATCCTGAACGGCAGGCAATGAGTCCTGAGCAACGTGAAAAACTTTTATCCATCATGGAAAAAATGATCGATATGGGGATGGCAGCAGTCTATGGAGATGAAGATGAGGATGTACCTGATGCCGAAGTAGACTGCACAAAATGTATTCCTTATTGCAAAGCCAGGTGTTGCACATTGATTTTTGCCTTAACCAGGGATGAAGTTGACCTGGGGCATATTCAATACAATAAACATCGTCCTTTTTTTATCGCCCGTGATGAAGATGGCTACTGCCCACATATGGATAGAGATTCCTTTGCGTGTAGCATATGGGAATCTCGCCCTCTTCGTTGTCGTCGATATGATTGCCATGATGATCAGGGTATCTGGCCAGATGGTATACCTGAGCAGCTCAGGTCTGCGTTCTAATATTTACCCGGTATATAATAATGAAGGAGGTTTACCGCACACAGAGTCTTGAAGAAGCCAATGAAATTAAATCCCGGCTGGAATCCGCTGGCATTCCCGTTATGATTTCCAATGAGCATTTTTCGGCCTTACGTATTCCCCTATTCCCTAACAACCTTGGCGTTTTTATTTACCTTGATGAACAATATAATGATGCGTGCAGAGTATTAACTGATACGGACTACTCGCCTGACTCTGCTGTTGACATTGAACAGTTTTATCAACTGCTCGAGTCAGATGAATTCAAACACAGTGTCAATTCCGGCTACTTGATAATACTGGCCTGGACAGTCAGTTTAATGCTTATTGCGATGCTGGTTTTATTTTTTCTCTATAGAACCTTTTAGGTAAAACTTATGGAAATGCATGACTCTGTCAATGTCCTGGATGAACCACTACAAACCTGTGGTGAAAATCCCATGACTGGTTTTTTCCGCGATGGTAAATGTAATACCTGTGATGAAGACCTTGGTTCGCATACCGTATGTATTGAGGCAACGCAGGAATTCCTTGAATACTCCCGCTTTAAAGGAAATGACCTGTCTACGCCCGCTCCGGAATTTGGTTTTTCTGGACTAAAGCCGGGTGATAGTTGGTGTCTATGTGCTGCACGCTGGCTGGAAGCCCATAAAGATAATATGGCTCCCAGAGTTCACCTGTTGCGAACGCACAAGCGTGCGCTTGAGATAATACCTTTTGAAGTATTGAAAGAATATGCCGCGGATTTAAATTGACTGTTCTGATTAAATAAAAAAGGCTGGTACAGCTGTACCAGCCTTTTTTCATAATTTAAAAGCCTTCCATTTCCAGATCAGCTGCGACCGCATCAAGCCCGGCCTTGGCACATTTTTCATCAGTTTTTCCTGATGGTGCACCACTCACACCGATGCCACCCAGGATATTGCCGCCAATATTAATTGGTATACCGCCAGCACTGACGATCAGACCATCCATCTTGGCAACCTGGAATGGTTTGGTAAAGCGGTCTTCCATTTGAGATAAGGGAGAGTTGAATGCCAACGCAGTGTGCGCTTTTTGCTTACTGATAGGCAAGGTAATATCCATTGCCAGAACATCACGTAACACAGCTTGAGGACCACGGTAACAGCAATCTGCACGCCTTCCTTGCGACATTGCTCGATTGCGGCCTGTGCAATTTTTAGCGCTGTTTCAAGCGAAAGTCGCTTGATATCGACTGTCATTGGTTGCTCTGCAGCTAAAACAGTCGATGCATTAAAAGTCAGCAGGATGGGAAGAAACAATAATCTGACAATTTTTTTCATAATAGACCCCGATATGGAATTAGTTTTACTAGCAAAATAGTAATCATTTTATCGTTAATCTCAATGTGCGATCGCACAGACCTGTAGGTAGCTGTTTAAACATCCTTAACTATAATCAGGGTATGAACGGACTGGAAGAATACACTGTACATTGCCCCTATTGCGGTGAAATTTTCAAAGTGCTGGTTGACTGTTCAATTTCACAGCAACAGTATATTGAAGACTGTGAAATCTGTTGCCGGCCCATTCATTTTAAGGTACTAATAAGTGATTCGGGCACGATCACCATGAACGTAAAAACAGAAAATGACTAGTCGATTCAATAGATTATTGAAATTATTTGCTTTCACGGCCACACTTGTTCTTCCGGCACATTCATATGCTGCCACGGTTAAAACTGGTATTGATGAACAGGCTCAACTCCCCTTCTGGGAAATTCGTGAACATGGTATGTCGCTACGCCTGGTACAGCGCCTGCCCATTCAGACCCGTGCCTTTTTCCTGGCCCGTGGTTTTAACAAGCAGCAGGTGGAAATCGTGGCACAAAGCTGTGTTTTCCAGACGGTTTTTAAAAATACCTCCAATGAATCTGGCCAAGCCTCGCCGTTAAGTTACAACCTTAATGACTGGCAGGTTATCCATGAAGGGAAAGTCCGCCACATGAAAGTGCGCAAACAGTGGGATGAACAATGGATAAAAGATAATGTCAAAAAACCACAACGCCTGGCCTTTGAATGGGCTCTCTATCCCACAACCCAGACTTACCAACCCGGTGACTATAACTGGGGGATGTCCACATTTAACTTAAAACCCGGTGAAAATTTTGATCTTAACCTGGTTTGGCAACAATACGGTAAGCAACATAGTAAGCTGGTCAAAGGTATTCAATGTGCTAAAGATGTCAACCCTCAACCGACAGACACCTATTAATATGAAATATATTTATTCCAGTATTATTTTTTCTCTCATAGTCATCACAACTGCTATTGCAGCAGAAAAACAAACGTTGCCTGCCCTGGAAAAGCCTATTCCTGCTCCCGATTTTAATCTTAAAGGAGAGGATGGTAAGTGGTACAAACTTTCCGAGATGAAGGGAAAAGTTGTCGTCATGAACTTCTGGGCAACCTGGTGTCCACCCTGTCGTTACGAAATGCCTGCACTGGAAAGGCTGTGGGAAAAAGTAAAAGATAAAAATATTATTATCCTCGGCATCAATGTAGGTGAAGATGCCGATACCATTTTTGAGTTTACCGGTACCTATCCGATGAGCTTTCCTGTCCCCATGGATATCGATGGCAAGGTCATCGAGCAATACCCCATCCGGGGTCTTCCAACCACTTACGTAATCAACCCGCAGGGTATGGTGACACATCGTGCCGTTGGCAGCCGAAACTGGGACGAGGAATGGATGGTAAACAAATTGAAATCACTGCTTTAATCNNGAAAAGTCATTCATGCCACACGGCGTCTTTCTGAAATCCTTCCCCTGCAGCGAAACCTCAGTTCACTGGACAATACTTCCCGACAGATCTACAAAAATATTCTGGCAAGTTTTGTGAATGATGGGCACCCGCCCTCTTTGAAAGATTTAACTAACCTGTCGCCACATCCGGAAGAGGTAATAAAAACACTGGCAGACAAAGACATGATTACCATAAATGAAAAGTTAGAAGTAACAGGTGCCTATCCATTCACTGTGGAAGAACGTGTTCACCGACTCACCATTAACGGTCACAATTTGCATGCCATGTGTGCCCTTGATGCCCTTGCACCTGCGGCCATGTTTCATTGTAAATCCAGCATTGATTCATTTTGTGCGCTCACAAAAAGTCCTGTGCATATCGTTCTGGAAAACAAAACCATAATCAATGATGATGCCAGGGATTTCTATTTTGGTATTAACTGGCAAGCAGCATGCAGTAGCCAGAGTTGCGCAAGTAGTTTATGCACTGAAATGATTTTTCTTCTAAATAAAACAATTGCCGAGCAATGGCTTAACGAGAACCCTGAACAGCGGCAAATATTCACATTGCCTGAAGCAATCGAATTTTCAGCGGCATTCTTCGTCCCGTTAATGCAATAAAAAACCGCGCCTTGTCACAAGGCACGGTTCTTAATTTATACCCGTTAAGTAATACTAAAGAATTGGTACAATTAACAAGGCCACGATGTTCATAATCTTGATTAACGGGTTGATGGCAGGACCTGCCGTATCCTTGTACGGGTCACCCACGGTATCACCCGTTACCGCGGCTTTATGGGCATCCGATCCTTTGCCGCCAAAATTACCATCTTCAATATACTTCTTGGCATTATCCCAGGCACCACCACCGGTAGTCATGGAAATCGCGACAAACAAGCCAGTAATGATGGTACCTATCAGGACACCACCAAGTGCAGCTGGCCCCAGCGTCAAACCGACAATCACCGGTACCAGTACTGGTAAAATTGAAGGAATAATCATTTCCTTGATGGCCGCTATTGTTAACATATCGACAGCCCGGGAATAATCCGGCTGCTGGCTTCTGTCCATAATACCGGGCATTTCCTTAAACTGGCGACGAACTTCATTCACAATTCCACTTGCGGCACGCCCCACTGATTCCATTGCCAATGCTCCGAACAGATAAGGAACAAGACCGCCAATAAATAAACCGATAATCACCAGGTGGTTAGACAGATCAAAAGCCAGCGTTGTACCCGTGTGCTCTGACAACGCCTTGGTGTAATCCGCAAACAGTACCAGTGTCGCCAGGCCGGCTGATCCTATTGCATAACCTTTGGTTACTGCCTTGGTAGTATTACCCACCGCATCCAGAGCGTCGGTTGTATTACGAATTTCTTCCGGTAAGTCTGCCATTTCAGCTATACCACCTGCGTTATCCGTAATTGGGCCATAAGCATCTAGCGCGACGATAATACCGGCCATCGATAACATGGACGTCGCGGCAATGGCGATACCATATAATCCAGCTAACTCGAACGAACCCCAGATCGATGCGCATACGGCAAGTACCGGTAACGCTGTCGATTTCATGGAGACCCCTAATCCGGCAATGACGTTGGTACCATCGCCGGTGGTTGAAGCTTCAGCAATATGACGCACGGGTGAGTATTCTGTTGCGGTGTAATATTCAGTTATCACAACCATGGCTACGGTCAATATCAGGCCAATCAGCGCTGAACCAAATAACTGGTTAACCGTATATACACCGTTATCTGCCATCATACTATCCGTCACAAAATAAAATGCAACGGCAGAAATAATCGCAGAAATAATCGCGCCTTTATACAGGGCTCCCATGATCTTGCCATTTTCCGAGATTTTTACAAAGAACGTACCAATGATGGACGCCACGATTGAAACACCACCCAGCACCAGGGGATAAATTACTGCAGCTTCACCGGCTGATTTCAATACCAGGCTGCCCAGTAACATGGTGGCAATAATCGTTACTGCATAAGTTTCAAAAAGGTCGGCTGCCATTCCGGCACAGTCACCCACGTTATCACCAACATTGTCGGCTATAACAGCCGGGTTACGTGGATCATCCTCAGGAATACCTGCTTCTACCTTACCTACAATATCAGCACCAACATCAGCCCCCTTGGTAAATATACCACCACCAAGCCTGGCAAAAATTGATATCAGGGAACCCCCAAAGGCCAGTCCGACCAGCGCATGTAACGGGTTGTGCGCACCTGTTGCATGCATGATTGCGTAGTAACCGGCAACACCAAGCAAGCCTAAACCCACGACCAGCATACCGGTAATTGCGCCGCCCTGAAAAGCTACCGAGAGACCTGCATTAATTCCCTGCTTGGCCGCTTCAGCTGTACGGGAGTTGGAACGTACCGAAACATTCATGCCTATAAAACCTGCAAGGCCTGAGAACACCGCACCGATAACAAAACCCAGCGCAGTTTCTGTATCCAGTGCCAGTAATAGGTCCACAGCCAGAATGACACCGACTATAGAAATCGTCATATATTGGCGTTTGAGATAGGCTTCTGCACCAGCCTGAACTGCTGCCGCAATTTTTTGCATGGCTTCATTACCAGCTGGCAGGCTGAGAATCCGGGTGGTAGAAATAATGCCGTAGACTATGGCCAGGCCTGCGGCGAGTAGCGCAAAGATCAATCCATCTGACATGGGTGTCCCCTTTAAATATTAGTTAGTTATTTATTGTTTTACGTTCCAACCTGTCCCTGCATAACACTTGCTTAACCGTATTTATTATTATTTAACGCTCAATGCTACGCCTATTATTAAAAAAATGCTGTAGAAATTTCTGCGCAGTACGTTTTTTCGCCAGGCAGAAAAACATAACCATAAAATCTATAAGTTAATGATTCATAATATAAAAATATTATTCATGTTAAAATAAAAAGCTAATATATGAACATTTTATTCTTCGATTAAAAACTCCAATATTAAAATTATGCAAACATCATCATTTAAAGACATATTGCCGACACTCAAAGATACTTCTCACATACAACAACTGAACCTGCTTAATGAACAAGGTAAGTTAATTGATAGTATTGAAAATATTCCTGGCAAATCAGGTTCGGTCTCGGTGTATTATCATGTTAGTGCGGAGAATGGCCAGCTGGATAAAGCAGCTGCCGAACAGGCTCTGCAGCTTTATGCCGAACATACCGAAGATGCACGAAACAACCCGGGCAAACACCCGAATATTGATCGTCTTTTTGAGCTTATAAATAACGACCTGCTATACCAGGTAAACGTAATTGAAAAATAATAAAGGTTAATAAAATGAAATCTCCCGTTGTCGTTATTGGTATTGGTGAAATGGGTAGTGTGTTTACCCGTGCTTTTCTCAGGTTAGGACACCCTGTTTACCCGGTAACACGTGACACCAATATTAATGAACTGGCCAACGAGATCCCTGATCCGGAACTGGTACTGGTTGCCGTTGCTGAGGCTGATCTTCAATCGACATTAAAAATAATTCCGGATACCTGGCATAAACACATTGCCTTGTTACAAAATGAATTACTCCCCAAAGACTGGTTACCCTATAACTTTGAGAATCCTACGGTGATCTCCGTATGGTTTGAGAAGAAAAAAGGTCAGGACTCCAAGGTATTAATTCCATCCCCCTGCTTCGGACCTAAAGCTTCCCTGCTGGTTGATGCCCTTGCGACACTGGATATTCCTGCACAAGATGTTGGAACACTGGAAAACATGGAGGAAGAGTTACTTATCAAGAATGTTTACATTCTGACAACCAATATCAGCGGGCTGGTAACCAGGGGTAACGTGGAAGACTTATGGAATAACCACAACGAGCTGGCGCGGGAAGTTGCCAATGAAGTCATGGATATTCAGGCGGCCCTTGTTGGTCACGACCTGGATCGTGAAAAACTGATTGTGGGCTTTAAAAAAGGTATTGATGGCGATCTGCAGCACATGTGTATGGGTAGATCAGCACCGGCACGTCTACAGCGGGCGCTGGAAATTGCCGACAGGGACGGCCTGGATGTTCCAAAACTCCGGGAAATTCACAAGCAATCCAGCTAGTGTAGCTGGCCGAATAAGGGGCTAACCACTTATTCGCATTTCCCCCCGCTTGCAGTTACTGATAATCCAACCTATTGTTAAACGATGTATGTATCCAATATATATAGAGTCGTAAACTTTTCACTGGCCTTAATTGTTTCTATTGTCGCTTTTGTTTCGAAAAGTCCCGCAAGTGAAGCTGATTGGTCAACTGAAAAAATAAACCAGTCTATCCGGGAAAAACTGAACTTTTATAACCAGTCATTTCCTGAAATCCAGTTTGTATACCTTGAAAACGATGAATGGGAAAAAACTTGACCCTGAAAGTAACGTAGCAACTAACAAGATCGCAACATCTCATTTTATTGATCTGCCAGAAAATGTGCTTGCTTCATTACCGCAAGAAAAATACCTCGACAAAAAACAGCATCTTGATTTCATTGTTGACCATGAGGCTTTTCATTGTGTGGATACTTTCTATTTTGGTGGTATCCCCATGTCAGAGAAACAGTTCTCAACACAATACAGTAGTTTTAAACGAGAAAGCCAGGCAGATATGTTTGCTACCGCCATGCATATAAAAAGGCAGCAGAAAATCACTGCTTATATAGACAACATAATCATGATGCGTGGTATCACATTATTGAACGGTGAAACTCAACATTATAGCACTGAAGCGATTCACCTGATTACCAATACTGACAGGTCAAAAATTATTTCCAGTCAACCTGGAGAGCTGCTCACAATGGTGAAAAATACCTATAAAACCATCGCGCCTGATTATAATGAATATATGGCCTACTGGACTGCTGCTATTGATGCCATAGCAAGACTAGGTGTCGAGCTTATTGAACCGTCAGAATGTTCTGAAAATAGAGCGACAGCTGATGAAAACCGGGTACAGGAATTAGTCGATCAAACACATCACTATTACCAGCAATATGTTGGCAAGGAATACTGGCCGCCAGGCCTGTAACGTCATCTATTGCTTGAAATGCACCCGGACCTCGTCTGCTTTTTCACAAAGTTGTTTTGCTCCGAGTAAAATTCGTGAAGAATGGCGCTGAATAATATCCGGGTTAATTTCTATCAGCGCATGTAACCTGGTTGCAGACAAGTCATCCCAGCGCTGCCATTGGCTTTTCCATTCAGGTTTCACTTTACTGATTCCACCGGCAATAATGATTTGTGGATCAGCACGAATTACTGCTTCTTCATTTATCCTCGGAACCAGGTTATCGAGATCTCCAAAAACATTCTCTAATCCACACAGTTTCATAACATCTGATATCAAATGTTCATCATTTACTGTCATTAACGGTTTATCCCATATCTGGTAAAATGCCCGTAATGTTTTCCGGTTGTGATAACTGGTTTGTAATAAATGATAATCACGCATGAACTTATCAGCAGCTTGGTCAGCCTGCTGTTCGGTTCCGGTTAGTTTGCCCAGTCTTCTTAACAGGCTAGCAATATCCTGCAGGTGTCGAGGTTCCGTATAAAAGATATTAAGTCCCAGTTCCTGTAATCGAGACATTTCGGCGGGCTGGTTACCGGTTTGCCAGGCAACAATCAGATCTGGCTTCATACCAACAATGCGTTCCAGGTCGAGTTTTTTATACCCGCCGACGCGGGGAATATTTTTTGCTGCTGGAGGATAAGTACTGTACTTTACAACACCAATAATTTTATCCCCGGCCCCCACTTCAAATAATAATTCTGTTGTATGTGGTGCCAGGCTGATGATGCGTTGTGCCGGATTTTTTAACCTGGTAACCCGTTGGCTATCATCGACAACGTCAATAGCCTGGACTGAAAATGACAGCAACAGGAGAACACCATGCAGCAATCCTATACTCACTCGAGTAGCGGCACGGTATAAAAATGATTTCATAACAGATGATTTAGAAAAGGATACCGGTAAGGGTAAAGATAGCCAGAACTGCCAGCCAAAAAACCAGGGTACGTTTTACAAGTGCCAGTGCATCAAGCACACCAGTAATATCCGCTTCATCGCTTGCTTTGCTTTCATCGTGTTTCAATGCGCCCAGACCACTGGTAACAACCAGTTCATCATTATCCGCCTGCCAGATATCTGACATACCCTGCCACTTACTCATGGTATCAACAAAATTTCCAACAATCGCATAACCGAGAACGCTTATACGTGCCGGCAACCAGGACAAAATATAAAACAGCCTGTTGCAGGCATCGGCATATCCCGTATTTTCTACCTTGCAGGTACGACTATGGATCTCGCTGAAACGGAATAACAGCGCACCAGCAGGCCCAAGTAACACAAACCAACACAGTACACCCAGCATTCGGTTATTGCCCTGAATAAAGATGGCTTCTTTTACTTTAACGGCAACAACGGCAGGTTTATCTGATACCGTGTAGCCAAGAATGTTTTCTGCCTTGTGGTTGGCCCCTTCGGCATCACCACTCTCAATGTCAGCCAGGTAGCCTTGTACATCCTCGTCCAGATCAGTTGGACCAATACAATAGATTAGAACCACGGTCGCAAAAAGAAAGCCAAACAAACCAAAAAAGTCATACAGGGCAGCAGTGATAATCCAGGCAAGGCTGATGATTACACCAAAGATCAGGATAACCGCGACAGGCCCATCACGAAAAGACCGCCCCTCCAGCTTGTTATATACCCATTGCTCGTATTGCGTAAACCACTGGTAATTCCGCCATTGCACGACAGGCTTGTAAAAATGTTCTACCAGTAAAGCAAGAATTATCGCGATAAAGTTCATTACACGGCTTCCGTATTTTTTTCTGTTTTTATTCTGGCCCATTCAAAAGCAGGACCAGGATCCGTTTTGCGCTGCGGGGCAATATGGCAGTGCCCGACAATATTTTTTTCTGTTATCTGCGGATAATGCTCCCGCAGGATCGTGATGACTTCATTTAACGCCTGGTACTGTTGATCGGTATAGGGAATATCATCAGCCCCCTCAAGTTCAATGCCGATCGAGTAGTCATTACACCGTTCCTGCCCATTATGACAGGATTCCCCGGCATGCCAGGCCCGCCGGGTAAACGGTACGAACTGGATAATTGTACCATCACGTTTGATTAAAAGGTGAGAGGAAACCTGTAAGTCTTTGATTTCTTCAAAAAAGGGATGGATCGATGGATCGAGGGTATTGGTAAAAAACTGCTCAATATAGTCACCGCCAAATTCACCCGGTGGCAGGCTGATACCGTGGACAACCAGCAGGGAAATCTCAGCAGCATCCGGTCGTTCATCACAATTGGGTGATGCGACCTGCAGCGCTGACGACAATATTCCGTTACTAATTTCCATATCACTTACAAAGATACCAGACCTTTTAAAACCATATCGGTAAAACTAATAATACCAATGACTTTCCTGTTTTCCAGAACCGGCGCACGCGACAGGCCAAATTTTTCAAACAGGCGGGCACAGTAACGTATATCCATATCAGGATCGACGGTAATCGCCGGCTTGCTCATAACTTCATAAACATTGACCCTGTCCGGTGAACGATCAAGGGCCAGTACCTGCTTGGCAATATCCGATAATAAAACGATACCGTATTCATCATCTTCATGACGCTTATCGATAATGAGCGCCTTGGTTTCTATATGGCGCATTTTTTCCAGGGCATCAGAAATCGTCATCATTCCATCGATGATATCCACCGCCGGTTTCATTACATCTTTGACACGAACGACGTTTTTCTTTGTCATATTTCCTCCTCAACCACTTCACTTAATTGTTCGACCTGGTGTGCGACTCCGAGCGCATCCTCAACATTTATCTGGAAGGCAATTCCGGTACCGGGTTTTTTATCAAACTCACCAACACCGGCAATTTTCTCCAGGATATTGCGTGATAAATGTTCCTCAACCAGCATTAATATCATGTCACGCTGTGTTTCCAGGGTAAGGCCAAAAAACGTTTTGCTTTTTACCAGCCCTTCACCACGTGCCTGGTTAATCACTGTCATACCTGTGGCACCCTCACTACGAGCTGCCTCCATGACATCATCTGTTTTACTATCTTTTTTCGCCCACCATTCACTCAACTGTGCATAGGCCATTACCGTAATCATGGGAAATAAACTGGCAAATGCGATTAAGCCAAAACCATCCAGCAATGCACTTCGACCAGGTACGGTATTCGCAAGCCCCAGCCCTAACGCTGTTACCAGTGGCACGGTTACTGTTGATGTGGTGACACCACCGGAATCATAAGCCAGTGCTACTATCATCTTCGGGGCATAGAACGTCTGGATTATTACCAACACGTAACCAGTAATGATGTAATAGTGTAAAGGTGTACCGGAAATAATCCGGTATGTACCCAGCGCGATACCTATACCAACCCCGATGGCAACCGCCGTTCGTAAACCCCAGGGATTGATAGAACCAGCCGATACCTGTTGCGCTTTAATGGCAACTGCCAGTAAAGAAGGTTCGGCAATGGTTGTTGAAAAGCCTATTGTTGCAGCAAAAATATATACCCAGTAATAATCCTGCCAGGTTACCAGGTCCAGCGATTTTTCCAGTCCGGCAAATATAAAGGCGGGATCAGTTAACTGTTTTGCCATTACCTCGCCTAACGGGAACAAGGCTTCTTCAAGCCCGACAAGGAATAATGCCAGGCCTATTAAAACCAGGAAAAAACCGGTAATGACATTTTTCATATGCGGTACCGGTTTTCGAATCACCAGGAACTGGAATCCAAAAATAATCCCGGCAATCGGCAATACATCACCAATGGTACTGATAAAAACGTTAATTGTATGTAACAGTAATTCCATCAAATGAGCATTCCATAACCCATGACAAAGATCATTGGTGTTAACGAAGCAAAGGCAATCAGGCCAAAACCATCGATCATCGGGTTACGACCTTTAATACTGGATGCCAGGCCAACACCCAGCGCAGTCACCAGCGGCACCGTAATTGTTGAAGTGGTGACACCACCTGAATCATAGGCAATGCCGATAATTTCCTTGGGTGCAAATGCGGTCATGATAACCACACCCAGGTAGCCCCCAATAATTAAGTACTGAATGGGCCAGCCACGTAATATGCGAAGAACACCAACCAGTATGGCAATACCCACCGACACGGCAACGGTAAAACGTAAGCCGGTTGCATAGGAATCGCGTGCCAGCGGGTTATTTTCAATAGCTCCAGCCAGTGCTGCCACTTCGGCAGCCTTGTCTGCCACGGCAATTAATGCCGGCTCGGCTACCGTGGTGCCAAACCCCAGCGCAAAGGCAAACACCAGTAACCAGAACAAACTTCCCTTTCGGGCAAAATCGTAAGCCAGGCTTTCACCGATGGGGAACAAACCAATCTTCAGGCCTTCAACAAACAGGCTCAAGCCCAACAGCACCAGTACTGTACCAATAAGAACACTGCCCAAATTGGGTAGCGGCTGTTGCAGGACGATGATCTGAAAAAATCCAATAACGAAGATGATGGGCAATAAATCACGGAAGCTGTCCATGAGCATACCCATTATTCGCAATAGTAGTTGAGGCACGTTAGAAATGGTCCATTCGAATTTTCTAATACAACATTACACTATATAAGTGTCTCTGTTAATATCAGGTATCTTGTGATGGCGCGTGAAATAATAATCAACAAAAGGATGCCAACATGGAAAACCTGCTAAACAATCTCACCGAATGGACGGGCAACCTGGCCGGACATTTATGGGGAATACCCGCCATAGTACTACTTGTCGGTACCGGTCTTTATCTGACGATCCGCTTACGCTTTATCCAGTTCAGGGGCTTTCGTCATTCCGTCGAACTGATATCCGGTAAATTTGATAAATCCGATGACCCCGGTGAGGTGACCCATTTCCAGGCCCTGTCCACTGCGCTATCTGCCACGATTGGTACCGGCAATATTGCCGGCGTAGCAACAGCCATAGCCCTAGGAGGTCCTGGCGCGGTATTCTGGATGTGGATCACGGCACTGGTTGGCATGGCGACCAAGTATGCATCCTGCACGCTGGCATTAAAATTCCGCCACATTCATCCAGATGGTTCAGTGTCAGGCGGCCCCATGTATACTCTGTTACATGGCCTGAATATGCCAAAGCTCGGCGCAGCTTTTGCTATTTTTACCCTGATCGCCTCTTTCGGTATCGGCAACATGGTGCAGGCCAATTCTGTTGCCGATGGCCTCACCTATATTTTCCCGCATGCCAGTGACTATAAACTGTTTATCGGTTTTGTTATTGCCATTATGGTTGGCCTCGTCATCATCGGCGGTATTAAACGTATCGCCAAGGTAACGTCTCGTATCGTCCCTTTTATGGCCATATTTTATTGTGGTGCTGCCCTGCTGATTTTGTTAATGAACCTGGACAAGATTCCATCAGCCCTGGCAACTATCTTTAACCTGGCACTGAATCCGTGGGCAGCTGGTGGTGGTGCCATTGGTGCAGCGATTCAATATGGTGTAGCGCGAGGTGTGTTTTCCAATGAAGCCGGACTTGGTTCTGCCCCCATGGCCCATGCCGCGGCAAGAACCAAAGAGCCGGTACGTGAAGGGCTGGTCGCCATGATGGGGCCGTTTATTGATACCCTGGTCATCTGCACCATGACTGCACTGGTGATTGTCATCATGGGAGCATGGGGTGATGCCCGCCCGGATCATTTACAAGGTGCTGCCCTGTCAGCTTATGCATTTGAGCAGGCACTGGGCCCCATTGGCGGCTGGATAGTAGGTTTCGGCCTGATGTTTTTTGCCTATTCCACCATAATCGCCTGGTCGTATTACGGTGATCGCAGCGCTGAATTCCTGTTTGGTGAAAGAGCCGTGTTGCCTTATCGCATCATATACACTGTATTAGTGGTAGTTGGTGCCTATATTCCGCTTCAGTTAGTATGGAACTTTGCCGATATAGCTAATATTCTGATGGCAGCACCAAACCTCATCAGCCTGATATTACTGGCCGGATTAGTGAAGGCACTGTCTAACGAATATTTTGATAAATAATTGACGGACGTTACCTCCCGATGCTGATCCATGTACCTCATGCCTATGTTCGCACACAGGTTGCCCAGGCACTTGAAGAAGACGTTGGTGATGGAGATATCACCGCGGAACTGATCCCCAAGAACAAGCAGACAACTGCCGAAGTCATCAGTCGTGAAGAAGCCATACTGTGCGGAAAAGACTGGTTCAATGAAGTCTTCAGGCAGGTTGATTCTGCTATAGAAATTCACTGGAAAAAGAATGACGGTGATCCCATACAGTCAGGCCAGGTGCTCTGTGAACTTTCTGGATCAGCTCGTTCATTACTGACCGGTGAGCGGACCGCGCTGAATTTTTTACAGACGTTTTCGGGGACCTCAACCCTCACTAACAAGTATGTACGTGCCATCAAGGATCCTGAATCAGCAACGCGTATTCTTGACACCCGTAAAACAAGTCCCGGTTTTCGCCTCGGACAAAAATATGCCGTACATTGTGGTGGTGGTAGTAATCATCGTATGGGGCTTTATGACATGGTTTTAATAAAAGAAAACCACATCATTGCCGCAGGTTCACTCAAGAAGGCTGTCGAAAAGGCACGTGAATATGCCCCGGGTTTTGAAATTGAAGTTGAAGTTGAAAATATTATCGAGTTAAAACAGGCTCTTCAGTGTGGTGTAACACGGATACTACTTGATAACATGGATATTGCCACCCTGGAACGTGCCGTTGAAATTAATGAAGGCCGTGCTCAACTGGAAGCTTCAGGTAATATTACCATTGATAAAGTTAGTGAAATTGCCGCAACTGGCGTCCATTTCATATCTATCGGCGCCATTACCAAACATATCCAGGCTGTTGACCTGTCAATGCGTTTTGCTGATTTATAACAAACCTTAATGTTTCAGGCCAGGCGAACGTAACTCAAAAACAGTAAAATCACGTTTTTTCATCCACACTTCACCCAGCCTTACAGGCAGCTTGGAACCATCGCCGCGCGTTAATTTTAATGGCATACCAGAAACGAAACCTGTTTTATGGCTTAACGCGATATGCCACTTACCATCACCATCGTTCATCAGTAATGAAGCATGACCGGTATTCTTTCCCACTTCCTCGTTTGTTTGAACAACCGAGGCTTCTACGTGGTTGGCAATGCGTGTGATAGCTACTTCGATCTGGTTATCATGTGGCCTTACAATACGGCACACATAACCGATAGTTTGTTTTTTAACATCATCAGCCGGACTTACAGCAACCATCTGGCCAATCTGGATAGGACTGTTGAAACTGCTTTCCTCGGTACCAATTAACATACCCCCGGCACTGAAGTTCATCATCCGCCAGCTACTGTTCATATGTTTTTTATCATCATCGGCAACCATGGCAGACTGTTGCGCCAGGGTATCGACGAATTCCCTCTCAGCCATTACCCGTTTCACATCCGGATCGATGAGATCAGCCATTAACTTATTGACATCCTTGCAACCGAAATAAACCCGCAGGTTTTGTTCAGCAAAAACGGCATGCCGCTTTTGCTGACGTTCACGAGATTTGAGGCTAACCAGGATCAGCTCCAGAACAGGGATACGATCTTCGTCATCAAGATCAAGGAGTGGCCGGCTTAACTTGCTCGGATCAATCCGCTTGATAAACTCCATCTTAGCGAGTTCTTCATGGTCCCTGACCAGCGTGTTATAAAGCTTGGCATAATTTAACAAGATACATGGCCCAGGCATCTTGTTACGTCTTTTAAACATGGGTGGGTGATCATTATTAATAAACGTGATCAGTGTGCCAGCAACCAGTGGTTGCCCATTATCAGCCAGGAAGGTAATCGCATCGTCCAGGTACTGCAGGTACATATCCGGCACATGAAATAATTTTATGGGCCAGGTATTTAAGTCCAGCAAACCAAACAACTGGATAGAGCAATACAGATCATGAATGCTGTTAGTCTGTGAATGACTTTGTTTCAGGACATCAGACTTTTTCTCGTATCCAATGCTTCCCATCATTTTCATCGGTTCTTTAACATCATTGTGTACTAACAAGGAAAAAATCACCTGGTTGGAATTTTGCCAGGCAGTTTTGGGCAAGCGTTGGTAGCGCAGGGCACGCAAGCGTTGCTCAAGACGAATCAGTTCAAGTATACGAAAACCGGCTTCCTGTAATTCCTGACGATGGCGTTTGTAACCCGAAGAAGAAATATCAAACAGATCACGGAATACATGTTTATAGGCAATCGTCAGTTGATCAACCACGTTGATGGAAGCCACCAAGGCGGCTTTTCGTTCATTGCTCTCAGGGGTACTACTTTCCTGCGCCTGGTATTTATTAAACCACATGGCAACAACCGGGTATAAATAACCGGCAAATGCCCTGGCCAGTTCCAGTCGCCTGGCTGGCTTTATGTCGTAATGGTTAAGGGATTTTAAATGCTTGGCACCCTCTTCCAGAAGACGCACCGGGAAGCGCTTCAGCTCTTCAAGCTTGGCAAAGTAGGTTTCTTTTTTCAGATCATTTTTTGGCGCAGCCTTGTAGGTTGCCGCCAGGTTGGCAAACTCAGCGTAAACGACATCATCGTCATAATCATCGATGATGCTCTCTGACTTATTGAATAACTTCATGATCCTTAAAGCCTTCTTCCCTCAATGTAGTCTAAAGTTTAGACAAAACTGCCAATCATGCATATTGTGTAGAACAATGCCTACCAGTTTCCTGCAGTGTACTTGGGGGTTACCGCCAGATCGTCTGATTAAGATACTGAAAATTATAATGATTTTTATCTAAATTAACAGCACATGTTACAAGGAAATAGCCTCACGACTTTGATTGGCAAATTCTTACTACCACATCAACGCCACTGGCCTGCGTGCCGGATGGTAACTCGGGCAGGTTTTCTATTGTTACTTGTGTAGCATCAATATCAATTAGTTCGCCTGTATCAACATTATAGAAGTGATGATGGCCTTCCACGTTGGAGTCATAAAATACCTTGCTGGGATCAACGATGACTTCCCGTACCAGGCCTTTCCGGGCAAACAGTCCCAACGTATTGTAAACCGTGGCCTTGGAAACCAGTGCCTTGTCCCGGTTAACGATCTCTAGTACCTGGTCAGCCGATAAATGCTGCGCCCTGGTAAATAAAATTTCAGCAATATCAACACGTTGCTGTGTTGGCGTAATCCCATGTACACGCAAATGCTCAGCAATGTGTTCTGCTTCGACCAGTGGTTGTTGTGTGACCATTTCCATAAAATGAAGTATAGACCAGCTTTTTAGACAAAGTCTACATAAATACGCAGTAATAATATGGTGAAAAACCCTGCTATTTCAATGAAATAGCATATGGATGAGGATCAACGATGGCCGTCTCCCCCATCACAAGGTTTCTTAACAACCGACAGGATGCGGGACCAAGCACCACGCCGTTTCGATAATGCCCGGTATTGATAAACAGTCCGGAAATCGAGGGGTGGTCACTGATAAAGGGTATCCCGTCGGGTGATGCGGGACGTAATCCGGCCCAGTGATGTTCGACAGGGTAGTTTTCCAGATCGGGAACCAGGCGCAGCGCTTCCGTGTACAGCTCATCCCTGGCCTGTTCAGTCGTCAGTTTTTCAAAACCGACATCTTCCAGTGTACTGCCAACCAGTATTCGCCCATCCTGACGTGGAATGACATAACGATCCTGGCTCAAGACAATATGCGATACCAAACCCGGCTCCGCCTTGAATAAAATCATCTGGCCACGGATGGGTTTTACCGGCAATTCGATTCCTGTTTCAACCAGTATCTGCGCACTCCACGCGCCCCCGGCGATAACCACCTTGTTGGACTGCAATTTACCCGCGGCGAGCTGTACACCATGTACGACGTGATCTTCAATTAACAGCTTTTCTACCGGGCTATTTTCAAACAGGGTAATCCCTTGATTTATAATACTTTTTTTAAGTGATTGCGCCAGGCGAGGATTTCGCACCTGGCCTATCTCCGGCATCCATAATCCAGCCAATGCCTGTGTGGATAAACGGGATTCCAGCTGATGAAGCTTTGCGCTTTCAACATACTGCAGGTCCACACCCCACTTCGTAGCCCAGTTTTCTGCCTCGGCTTTCTCCCCTGTATCCAGTACCAGTAATCCACTGCGTTGATACTCCGGGTCGATTTCGGATTCTATATATATAGTATCGAGAAGTTGCGGGTATACCTGTTGGCTCCAACTGGCCAGGGCATTGACTGCATCCGGGTAGCGCCAAGGATATAGGGGAGAAAGAATGCCCCCTCCTGCCCAGGACGATTCACGGCCAGCTTCATTGCGCTCAACTACGGCTACCGACAGTCCCTGCCCGGCCAGTTCACGGGCACTTAACATACCAATCAGGCCACCGCCGACAACAATGACATCAAACTTGTTCACACTTCACACCCGTACAAAAATTCATGCGTTATTATGACATTTTCCTCACAGTTACGGGTATGCGGCCGATAAATAGGACAAAATAACAGGATTTGGCTGGCGCCAAACACTTCTCAGTAAATAAAAAATTTAACCGCTTATCAGCCTTTTTTAGTGCTTTATCTGATGCAAGCTGATTAGCCTTTTGGAATCAACTATATATATGCATATGAACTCAAATAAAAACAAAGGCCTGACACTCATTGAGATACTGGTGACAGTTACCGTTTTTGCAATCCTGGTTGCCATTGCCGCCCCAAGCCTCAATGATTTTACGGAAAGAAACCGCCTTTCCTCACAAACAAATATACTCGTGGCTCATCTCAACCTGGCTCGCAGTGAAGCGGTAAAACGAAACCAGTCAATCTCTACCTGTATTAGTAATAGTGCTTTTTCTGCCTGTTTGTCTCCTGGAGCAACCACTTCTCAACCCTGGGAAAACGGATGGATAGTTTTTGTCGATATGGATGGTGATGGCAACTATGAAACCGGCGATGGAGATTCCCTGCTACAAGTCGGCGAAGCCCTGGGCGGCGGTAGCACCATCAGAAGTGGACAGTATTTTAGTGAAATTACGTATAACAATGATGGTAGCGTCACGGCACCAGGGACCTTCAAAGTCTGCAACCAGGATGCCACCCTGACTATGGCCAGGGCCATAAACATTAGCACGGCTGGACACATTAGTATGGGTAACGATGCTGATGATGATGGTATTCCCAATGACTATACCAATACAGAATTAACCTCTTGTACATAGATATGAATATGAAAAACATAACTATCAAAAAACATAGCTTTGGCTTTTCATTACTTGAAGTAATGATCGCTATGGTTATTTTTTCCATTGGTCTGATTGGCCTCGCTGGTCTGCAATCTGCCAGCCTGGGGTATAATCACAGTGCCTATCTTCGTAGCCAGGCAACGTATCTTGCTTATAACATCCTGGATAAAATGCGCGCAAA
>JARRJY010000059.1:0-18651 GCA_037388705.1 Gammaproteobacteria bacterium | reverse complement strand
GCTTCTAATTATTACAATACTGGAGGTCGTTACGATCCCGCGACCGACAGCTGGCAAACAACCGCAACTTCTGATGCCCCAACAGGCAGGATTGGTCACACTGCAGTCTGGACCGGCTCAGAAATGATCGTATGGGGTGGCTATGTATGGGATGGCTATGTAGGTATCAATCTCATGAGTGGTGGCATCTATAATCCGATCTCCAATAACTGGCTTAGCACCTCCCAGTTATGCGTACCAACGGAACGTTCGGGTCATACCGCCGTGTGGAGCGGTACACAAATGATTGTATGGGGTGGATATAAAATCAATACTGGTGGCGCTTATGATCTTTTAAGCGATACCTGGCATGCGACACAATATTTAGCTGCTCCACTTCCGATGACCAGTCCTTCGGGCGTCTGGACCGGTAGCCAGATGATCATATGGGGAGCCGACAGGCAAAGCTCTTATCCAGGGATAGGTGGTTTGTTTACACCTTAGATAGAGGTCACTTTATAAGTTTTCCGTTTGTATAAATGATATGCGGATACCCCATCCATGATAAAAGTATTCTCCCCCTTATCAATTTATTTACATGATAGTTAATATGTAACGAATGTCCGCTGTTGGCCGATAAAAGACATTCAATATCAATAATGGTCTACACTGTAACAAACGACCAGAATAATCCAAAGCGAGCCGCACAAAGCCCACTTATAACAGTGGCTTCATCAATGATTAGCTGACAGGTAATAAATATGAAACACATACACAGTTATTATTCTCCGAATAATTTATATAACAGTATTATTGAAGGGCTTAATAAAATTGGCAAAGAATTATCAGAGGTCACCCTTGATGATCTCCAGCCAGTAGATGAATTTCATATACGTGGGGATGTCGCAACAAAAGAGCTGATTAAACTATCTGATTTTACACCAGACATGCATATCCTCGATGTTGGCTGTGGAGTAGGCGGTTCCACACGCCGTTTATCATATGAAACAGGGTGTTGTGTGACCGGTATTGATTTGAGCGATGAATATATTGATGCTGCTGAAAGATTGACGCAATTACTCAACATGCACGAACGTGTAAAGTTCCATGCTGCTAGTGCACTTGAATTGCCATTTGATGACAATACATTTGACGGAGCCTGGTCAATCCAGATGAATATGAATATCGAGGATAAACTGTCGTGGCTGAAGGAAGTAAATCGTGTACTCAAGCCAGGTGGGCGTGCTGTTTTGTACGAAGTTTGTGGCAATAAAAATACACCGATTTATTTTCCGGTGCCGTGGGCGCAGGACAACTCCATGAGTTTCCTGGTGCCGCCAAAATCATTCCACGATGTCATAACTGCTGCCGGATTCAATATTGAGGCCTGGAACGACAAAACAGATCTCGCACAGCAGTCTTTTGCTCATATGACAGAACCCGTGGGTGAGCCAAATCTGCCAGAGCTGGGTGTACACATGCTGGTTGGTAATGACATCCTCACCAAGGCTTATAATCTGCATCGCAATCTTAATGAGGAACGTGTGAGCCTGATCGAAACTGTGGCAATAAAACCAGGTTAATGTTGTATGTTGGCTTTTACTTGAGAATCCTTTATACCCCGGACTCATGAACCGTCCTGGTCATGTACAATTATGCTTTCGTATCAGAACCTGTAAATTCATAAAGAACGCAATACGCAAATAGCGCCGAGAGAATGGCAAAGGTCCCTATTACGGCAAGGGTAATCTCCAATACCTCATCGAGCACAACAAGATTGGTTGCCGGACCGACTACCCACAATGCAATTCCTACCATTATACGGATACTACGATCCAGGTTACCCATGTTGCGTCTGAATTTCAGCATTTTTCATTACCAAAAAAATCAAAAAAATATAACCAGCCTATATATCGGCATAATTAAATATTTATTTAGCACAATAAAAAAGGGCCTTGATGGCCCTTTCTTAATCCTGATGAATCAGGTTAGTTATTCACTTAGTCCTGCCCTACGGCTTTCATGCTTAAGCGAATACGGCCCTGCTTGTCGATTTCAAGAACCTTCACCTTGACCATTTCACCCTCTGACAGTTTGTCGCTAACGTTTTCGACACGTTCTTCACAAATTTGCGATACGTGAACCAAGCCATCTTTACCCGGCAGAATGTTAACAAACGCACCAAAGTCCATCAGCTTGGCCACTTTACCTTCGTAAATCTTGCCAACCTCGACTTCAGCCGTTAAGTCTTCAACCATCTTGCGAGCGGCTTCAGCCGCGGCCTGGTCACTTGAGGCAATCTTCACAATACCTTCATCACTGATGTCGATAGTGGCGCCGGTTTCTTCGGTGATGGAACGTATAGTTGCCCCACCCTTACCGATAACATCGCGAATCTTGTCAGGGTTGATCTTCACGGTAACGAAGCGAGGTGCATGATCTGACATTTCAGTACGTGCTTCACTAAGTACTTTGTTCATTTCACCAAGGATGAATAAACGACCCTCTTTGGCCTGACCCAGGGCAATTTCCATGATTTCCTTGGTAATGCCTTCGATCTTGATATCCATTTGCAGTGCCGTCAGACCATCTTCGGTACCGGCCACTTTAAAGTCCATGTCACCCAGGTGATCTTCATCACCCAGGATGTCAGACAGAACGGCAAACTTGCCTTCGTCCATTACCAGGCCCATGGCGATACCCGCAACAGGTGCTTTTAATGGTACACCGGCATCCATCATGGAGAGTGATGAACCACAAACAGAAGCCATTGAGCTTGAACCGTTCGATTCGGTGATTTCAGATACCACGCGCAGGCTGTACGGGAACTCATCCATATCAGGCATAACACCCAGTACACCGCGCTTGGCTAAACGACCGTGGCCAATTTCACGACGTCCTGGTGCACCAGTACGACCTGTTTCACCAACTGAGAATGGTGGGAAGTTATATTGCAGCATAAAGGGTTCACGGTAAGTACCTTCCAGCGCATCAATAATTTGTGCATCGCGTTCAGTACCTAAAGTGGTCACCACGATGGCCTGGGTTTCACCACGTGTGAACAGCGCTGAACCATGCGCACGCGGTAAAATACCCGTTTTAACCGTGATAGGACGAACTGTTTTCGTGTCACGGCCATCAATACGTGGTTCACCATTGAGGATTTGACCACGTACAACTTTCTTTTCAAGCTTGGCAATCGCACCACTGACTTCATCAGCTGTGTAACCACCTTCTTCATCAGAAGCCAGTTTCTCGACGATGTCAGCACGTGCCTTGGTCAGGGCATCGTAGCGCACCATTTTCTCACTGATTTTGTAAGCTTCACTAATTGCGGCTTCGCCTGCCGCTGTCACATCAGCATGCAGTTTTTCGTTTACTTCAGGTGCGGTGAATTCCATCATTGGTGTGCCAACTTCAGCGGCAAACTCGCGAATCGCGGCAATCGCGGGCTGGAATGCTTCATGACCAAACATAACCGCACCCAGCATAACTTCTTCTGGAAGCAGCTTGGCTTCTGATTCAACCATCAGTACTGCTTCATCAGTACCGGCAACAACCAGGTCCAGGTCAGATTCACCCATCTGGCTGGTTGGTGGGTTTAACAGGTACTGGCCATCTTTGTAACCAACACGTGCTGCACCGATTGGACCATTAAATGGCGCTCCGGAAATTGCCAATGCAGCGGAAGTACCTAGCATGGCAACGATATCCGGGTTGATATCCGGGTCCATGGATTTAACGGTTGCGATAACCTGTACTTCGTTAGTGAAACCTTTGGGGAATAACGGACGGATAGGACGGTCAATGAGGCGACAGGTTAATGTTTCTTTTTCGCTTGGACGAGCCTCGCGCTTTAAGAAACCACCGGGTATTTTACCTACCGCGTAAGTTTTTTCCTGGTAGTTCACGGTCAGTGGGAAGAAGTCGCGGCCTTCCGCGGCAGTCTTCTCTGCAACTACTGTTACCAGCAGTACCGTGTCACCCATACTGATCATGACTGCACCAGATGCCTGGCGAGCAATTTCACCTGTCTCCAGTTTTACAACATGATCGCCAAACTTGAACTCTTTCGTTACTACAGTCATGACTCTTCCTTATCCGTCGTCGGGATGTTTTGTTGTTATTACTTACGCAGACCTAATTTACCAATCAGATCACGATAACGATTCAGATCTTTGTTCTTCAGGTAGTCCAACAGCTTACGGCGTTGACTAACCATGCGTAACAAACCCTGACGAGAATGATGGTCATGGATGTGTGTTTTGAAATGTGAAGACAGTTCATTGATGTTGGCAGACAATAAAGCTACCTGTACTTCTGGTGATCCGGTATCACCCTCAGCACGTTGATGTTCAGCGACAATGCTGGCCTTTTGTTCAGCGCTAATGGCCATTCGCAAGCTCCTGTAATTTCATTAAATTTTGCAAAAATTAAGAGCGCGTATTCTACTCGCGCCCCACCTGTTGATACAAGTCAAATTAGGGAAAAATCCACATATTTGCACCAAATTCAGGCTAAATTAGCCTATATTGATCAGGCGCTTTGGTGCGACCCGCCCATCTGACATTATTTGCCCGATTCCCAGAAACTGATGGTCATCGGCAAAGATTTTTACCCAGCCACTGGAGGGTGCCTGCGGCACCTGCACCGCCTGGCCCTGGCGCAGGTAATGCGCGGTATGCTCGCTCAAATTGACCGTAGGCCAGTCTGTCAGGGCTGATTCAATCGGCTGCAGCAGCCTGTCTAGTGCCTCTGTCCCCTGCTCGGCCAGTTGTTCCAGATCGGGCAGGCTTATCACGTGCTCCATGTTGAAAGGACCACTTTGAGTGCGTCGAAGTGCGCTCAGGTGCGCCCCGCAACCCAGTGCTTCACCAACATCTTCCGCCAGGGTACGAATATAGGTCCCCTTGGAACAATGCACTTCAATATCCAGCTCGTTTTCCGAAATTCGCAGCAAATCAATCTTATATATCGTTATTTTACGTGCTTTTCGCTCCACTTCGATTCCCTGGTGTGCCAGCTTGTAGAGCGGCTGGCCGTTTTGCTTAATGGCCGAATGCATGGGGGGAACCTGTTCCTGCTCACCAATAAAATGGGCCAGCACCTGGCGAATTTTGGCTTCATCAATGTTTCCAACGGGGCGGGTCTCGATCACCTCGCCTTCCGCATCGGCCGTGTTGGTCCGTTCTCCCAGCTTGATGGTACCCAGGTAGGTTTTGTCCGAATCCAGCAGGTAACCGGAAACCTTGGTCGCCTCTCCCAGGCAGATGGGCAGTAATCCACTGGCCATGGGATCCAGGTTACCCGTATGGCCGGCCTTACTGGCATTAAACAAGCGTTTAACTTTCTGTAAGGCAAGATTGGAAGTAATGCCAACCGGCTTATCAAGTAACAGGATGCCGCTGATGTTACGGCCTTTATTTCTTCTACGTGCCACGATCCAGATCAGTCTTTGTGTTTGGCTTCATCAGAAGCAATGGCTTCATTGATCAGTTCCGATAACTCTGCACCACGGGAAATGGATTCATCATAAAAGAATTTGAGTTGTGGCAAGCTGCGCAGGGTCGAACGACGCCCCAGTTCGTGACGCAGGAAACCAGATGCCTTCTGTAGAATATCCAGGGTTAACTCGATATCAGGATTTTCACCCATCACCGTGACGTAGACTTTTGCCAGGGAAAGATCACGTGACACATCCACACCGGATACAGTCACCATTCCCAGGCGAGGATCTTTAATTTCCTGTTGAATTAAAATGGCAAGGTCGCGCTGCATTTGTTCTGCAACGCGACGGGTTCGATTAAAGTCTTTTGGCATATGGGGCTTAAGTAAACCGGTATGTTTAAGTTTATATCTCGCGGACAACCTGAACACGTTCATAAACTTCGATCTGGTCACCCACTTTAACGTCATTATAGTTCTTGACGCCGATACCACATTCCATGTTCTGTTTGACTTCGTTTACATCTTCTTTAAATCGGCGCAGTGATTCCAGTTCACCTTCGTAGATAACCACGTTATCACGCAGTACACGGATCGGGTTGTTACGTTTTACAACTCCATCCACCACCATACAACCGGCAATAGCGCCCAGTTTTGGAGAGCGGAACACATCACGCACTTCTGCCAGACCGATAATTTCTTCCTTGAATTCAGGTGCCAGCATACCACTCATAGCGCTCTTCACCTGGTCGATGAGTTCATAGATGATACTGAAGTAATGCAGATCAACTTCTTCTTCATCAATCAGGCGCTTGGCTACTGCGTCGGCACGGACGTTAAAACCAATAACAATAGCGTTGGAAGCTACCGCCAGGTTGACGTCAGATTCGTTAATGCCGCCTACGCCAGCAGAGACTATCTTCACTCTTACTTCATTGGTAGACAGTTTTTCCAGTGCATCAGATATGGCTTCCGCAGAACCCTGCACGTCAGCTTTAAGAACGACATTTAACGTGCTGACTTCACCCTCTTCCATCTGGTTAAACATGTTTTCAAGTTTGGCTGCTTGTTGACGAGCCAGTTTTACATCTCGGTATTTACCCTGACGGAACAATGCCACTTCACGGGCTTTACGTTCATTCGGAACAACGGTGGCTTCATCACCGGCATTTGGTGTACCAGATAAACCTAACACCTCAACAGGTATCGAGGGACCTGCTTCATCCAGCATCTGGCCATTTTCATTTAACATGGCACGCACACGACCGTACTCAAGACCGGCTAACAGAATATCACCTTTCTTCAGCGTACCTTTTTGCACCAGCATGGTGGCAACCGGACCGCGACCTTTATCCAGGCGTGATTCAATAATAATGCCGCGTGCCTGGCCTTCTGCGACAGCTTTTAATTCCAGCACTTCAGAAACCAGTAACACAGCTTCCAGTAACTCATCAATACCTTCACCGGTATGTGCTGACACATGTACGAACATGGTATCGCCACCCCAGTCTTCAGGAATAACTTCTTCTTGTGCTAACTCATTCTTAACACGATCAGGATCTGCTTCCGGCTTATCAATCTTGTTGACTGCAACAATTAACGGTACGCCGGCAGCCTTGGCATGCAGAACAGCTTCTTTTGTTTGCGGCATTACACCATCATCAGCCGCCACGACAAGAATAACGACATCAGTAACTTCTGCGCCACGTGCGCGCATAGCTGTAAATGCAGCGTGGCCCGGTGTGTCGAGGAAAGTAATCTCACCGTTATCTGTTGTTACATGGTAAGCACCTATGTGTTGGGTAATACCACCGGCTTCACCAGAGGCCACTTTGGCTTTACGAATGTAATCGAGTAATGATGTTTTACCGTGATCAACGTGTCCCATGATGGTAACGACAGGTGAACGTGGTTTCTGTTCTTCTTCACCAGTTTCGGCAATAATTTCTTCTTCAATCGCGTCTTCTTTTAGCAGCTTGACCTTGTGTCCCATTTCTTCAACCACCAGGCTGGCAGTTTCCTGATCCAGCACCTGGTTGATGGTCACCATAGAACCAAGATTCATCAGGACCTTGATAACTTCAGCGGCCTTAACTGACATTTTCTGTGCAAGGTCACCAACGGTGATCGTTTCTGGCAGTGTAACTTCATGGACTACAGGTGCAGTAGGCTTGGTGAAACCATGTTCTGCATCTGAAACAGGTTTAGCAGCCCTGCCTTTTGGTTTTTTCTTCCGTTTACCTGACTTATCGGTTTTAACGTGTAATTCTTCACGACCGTAACGAGTTGCACGTTCGTCCTTGTCTTTTTTGCCTTTTTTACCCTTGCGTGTATCGGTCTCAGGTGCTGGCGGTTGTTTCTCTGCTGCTTTACGGGCTTCTTCTTCAGCCTGCTTACGCGCTTCTTCTTCCTTGCGTTTTTCTTCAGCTTCCAGGCGAGCTTTTTCGCGTGCTTCTTCTTCTGCTTTACGTTTAGCTTCCTGCTCTTCCAGGTTACGTTTTGCCAGCTCTTCCTGTTCACGTTGAGCCGCCTCATGCACCTCGCGTTTGGCACGTTCTTCTTCCAAACGTTGGTTTTCTTCCTCCTGAACAACACTACGTTTAACGTAAGTACGTTTTTTACGTACTTCAACAGAAACGGCTTTACCTTTACCGTGCGAACCAGACTGTCTTAGTTCACTGGTCGTTTTACGTTTGAGCGTAATTTTCTTGGGTTCTTTTAAAGGAGAAGCCGCATCATCTGCACCATGTTTATGACGCAGGAAATTCAGCAATTCCATTTTTTCAGAATCGGAAATAGTGGCATCCGCATCACTCTTTGGAACACCTGCTTCTGTAAGCTGTTCTAATAAACGCTCTACAGATGTGCCAACAACTTCAGCGAATTGTTTTACCGTTACTTCTGCCATCTATTACTCCTACCCCTTAACCTTATCTACTTTACTAAGTTATGCTTCGTCTTGCTCTTCAAACCATGGCGCACGTGCTGTCATAATTAACTTGCCAGCAGTTTCTTCATCCATATCATCGATTTCCATCAGATCATCAATGGATTGTTCAGCCAGATCTTCCATAGTGATAATACCCTTGGCTGCCATCTTGTAGGCCAAATCCAGGTCCATACCTTCCATTTCCTGCAGATCTTTGGCCGGTTCAGTGCTGGTCAGGTCTTCTTCCTGACTGATAGCCCTTGTTAACAGGATATCCTTGGCACGACCGCGCAGTTCTTCAACAATGTCTTCATCAAATTCTTCAATAGCCAGCATTTCATTAATCGGTACATAGGCGACTTCGTCAATGGTTGAAAAGCCTTCCTGTACCAGGATAACTGCAATTTCCTCATCCACATCCAGTGTATCCATGAACATTTTTTGCAGGCGATCCGTTTCTGCTTCGGTTTTCTCTTCAGCTTCTTCTGCTGACATGACATTCAATGTCCATCCAGTCAGTTCACTGGCTAAACGAACGTTTTGTCCACCACGGCCGATGGCTTGTGAGAGTTGTTCTTCAGCAACTGCAACATCCATTGTTTCTGATTCTTCATCTACAACAATAGATTCAACTTCCGCTGGTGACATGGCATTGATAACAAACTGTGCCGGGTTTTCATCCCACAACACGATATCAATACGTTCACCGGATAACTCGTTGGAAACAGCCTGTACACGGGAACCACGCATACCGACACAGGCACCAACCGGGTCAATTCTGTTTTCAGTACTGTGTACTGCAATTTTAGCGCGTGAACCTGGATCACGTGAAGCACCCAGTAATTCAATCAGGCCTTCACCAATTTCAGGTACTTCGATTTTGAATAACTCAATCAGAAACTGGGGATCCGTACGGCTAACAAATAATTGCGGGCCACGTACTTCAGTATCAATTTTCTTTAACAGGCCACGAATACGATCGCCGGGGCGAACTGCTTCGCGCGGAATCATTTCATCTTTAGTAATAATGGCATCGGCGTTATTACCCAGATCCAGGAAAACATTGCCACGTTCAACTCGCTTTACCACACCCATAACAAGCTGACCGACTTTATCTTCATAGGCATCCACTACCTGGGCACGTTCGGCTTCACGAACTTTCTGCACGATGACCTGTTTAGCGGTTTGTGCAGCAATACGGCCAAACTCGATGGATTCCACCTGCTCTTCAACAAAGTCACCTAGTTGGACCTCTGGATCTTCATACTGAGCTGCACTTAAGGTTGTCTGGCGGTCACCAAACTCAACTGCATCATCTTCAACAACTTCCCAGCGACGAAATGTATCATAGTCGCCTGTATTAGTATCAATGCTGACACGAATATCCACATCGGTTGGATAACGTTTCTTGGTTGCTGTAGCCAGTGCAGTTTCAATGGCTTCGAAGATAACTTTCTTCTCTACACCCTTTTCATTGGATACAGCATCAACAACCAGCAAAATCTCTTTGTTCATGATACAGCCTCTATCAAAATAACCTGGTCTGTCCTTGTCGCATCCAGGCCAAAAAAGTTTAAAAAAACCGTTACTAAAATTCGGGGATGAGGTTTGCCTTTTCAATGTCGCTCATATGAACATCGATGGCTTCCCCGGTTTCATCCACCAGTACAATTTCATCATCTTCTACCGCGTCTATCCTCGCGATAAATTTACGACGCCCCAACACGGCCTGCCGTAAACGTACTTTTACATTGCTGCCTATATAACGGGCAAATTGCCCGGCGGTGAATAATGGTCTGTCCATTCCTGGTGAAGAAACCTCAAGGCTATATTGACCCTTGATGGGATCTTCCACTTCGAGAATGCCGCTAACCTGGTGACTCACCTGGGTACAATCATCCAGGGTCACGCCATTTTCACTATCTATATATAAGCGTAATACCGAATGCTTGCCCTGACCGATATATTCCACGCCCCAGAGCTCAAAACCGAGGCCCGATACCGCCGGCGAAAACATCGATATCAGCTTTTCCTGCATCGGTCCCATTAATAAAACACCCGGAAACAAAAAGTGGGCGCGAGGCCCACTTTTATTAATACTCAAAATTCTGGTGGAATTATAACACCTTATATATAAACCGCAATTGAAAAACCGCTAAAAAATGCCTGTAAAAACGAGTAATTACCTGCGCCTCGTGATCAAATACTCATGGCACGGCTTTTCCTGTGTTTCATATTGCTATCTATATGTTTTTATAATGATTTTTCAACCTCTCCAGGCAACTTTTCGTGATAGCATTGTTACTCTATATAATAAGGTGAAGGATAGTTCATGAAGTCCCAGCAAGAATTTTTGTCCCTCCGGGGCCATATGCAGTCCGTCATTGTTGGCCAATCAAGACTTATTGACAGAATTCTCATCAGTGTGCTGACCGGGGGCCATTTACTGCTGGAAGGCCCACCGGGACTGGCCAAAACCACCGCGGTAAAAACACTGGCCAGTGGAATCCATGCCAGTTTTCAGCGTATCCAGTTTACCCCTGATCTCATGCCTGCCGATCTTACCGGTAGTGACGTGTTTGATCCCAAGCAAGGCAGTTTCGAATTTCTACCAGGTCCTATTTTTCACGAAATCATTCTCGCGGATGAAATTAACCGGGCCCCGCCAAAGGTACAATCGGCATTACTGGAAGCCATGGAGGAACACCAGGTCACGGTGAGTGGACAAACCCATCCCCTGCCGGACTTGTTCATCGTCATGGCAACACAAAACCCGCTGGAACAATCCGGTACCTACCCGTTACCTGAAGCACAAATGGACCGGTTCCTGATGCAAATCCGAATCGATTACCCTGATCAACAGGAAGAGCTGGATATCCTGCGCCGTGATCGGCAAACCCACTTTGGCGAAGACAACAAAGATCTTGAAACCCGGCTGCACCCGGAAACCGTGTTAAAGGCTCGTCGTGAAGTAGCTGACATTCATATAGAAGCTCCATTAGAAGAATACATGGTGAGCCTGGTTCATGGCACGCGGCTTCCGGAAAAATGGATTGAGGAATGGCAAGGGTACATTGAATTTGGTGCTTCACCTCGTGCAACCCTGGCACTGGCCCGTGCAGCCAGTGCCTATGCCTATTTAAATGGACGTGATTATGTGATCCCTGATGATGTCATTGAAATTGCTCCCGAGGTGCTACAACACCGAATCCTGCCCAGCTTCAATGCCAGCGCTCACCAGGTTACATCTAATGATATTATTAACAAACTTCTCGAAGTAATTCCTGTTCCCTGATGCAATGGTTACATTCCCTCTATAAATTCCTGGCTGAGATCATACGTAACAGGTATGACAGCACCCAGGCTATTATCAAAAACAAATGGTCATCCACCTATCACCTGGTACATAGCCCGCTGTTAAGCAGCGATGATCTGGTGAAAATCAGGGCGTCTGCCATCACGAGTATCAAGAAGCCACTTACTTCAAAACGTGAAGTCTCAACACTACTGGTTGGTGAACGTAGTTCAGCTTATGCTGGCAGTGGGTATGAATTTGCAGAAAACCAGCTATATGTTGCCGGTGATGACTCACGATTTATCAACTGGCGCCTGTTGGCAAAAACCGGGAAATTATATCGAAAAAAATTTATCGAAGAACGTCGCCCTGAACTCTGGATTATAGTCGATAAACGCGCACCGATGCGTTTTGGTACTCGTAAGTATTTGAAGGTAACCCAGGCTGCGATACAGGCTCTTCATCATTTATACGAGGGACAACAGCAACAGTTGGCCTGCGCAGGCATTATTATTGATGAAGAGATTCGCTGGTATAAACCGGCCAAAGATCTTCGCACATTGAACCCCTTAATCGAAGACATAATCGCTCCTCCACATAATTTTGCGACAACTCGTATCACGTGCCACCTCTGGTTCCATCATTATCCTGCTAAGTGATTTTCTCAACCTGTCAAAAGATGTACAGGGCAGTTTGCATTTATTGACAAGAAAACACCATGTAATCGCCAAACATATTGCCGATCCCATTGAACGTGAATTACCGGTCTCAGGCAGCTACCAGGTTGCTGCTCAACCAGGCCAGCAGGAAAGCGTGCTTGATTGTAACGACGAAAATATCCGGCAACAGTACCAGTATAAGGCTGAACAATGGCAACAAGGTATCAAAGAAAAACTCACCCGGGCTGGTGTAAATTACGAGCTTTGCATGAGTAATGAGAGCCTACCCGAAGGAACAGGTCATGGATAAGTCATCGTGGATTGACATACTACCACCCGTTACACCCGGGGAAAGTATCTCCATTGTGATCTTGACAGTGGTGTCCGTACTGTTTGTTATGTTTGTATTAATTCTGTATCTGTGGCGAAACTCGGTTCAGCAACGAAGTATTAGAGAACTGGATAACTTGCTAGCTAATTTGACCGAGGCTAGTGGGCATAAAAATATGCCTTTTCAGATCAGCGAACTCTTCAAACAATGTTTCAATGTTAACAATATTTCTCACATTCCAATGCCTGGACACACTGACTGGAGTAACTTTAAGAATAGATTGATCGAGGCCTGTTTCAGAAAAGATACTCCACCACAACAGGAACTGGAAAAACTGTTAATCGAAAGTCGATACTGGTTAAAGCAACGAGTGGTAAAGAATGACTGAATTACTTACTTTGTTGCAGTTTGACAAACCACAATGGTTAATCGCCATTCCTGTCTCGGCTATTTTACTGGGTATGCTTTTATGGAAAGTACCGCAATTGTTGGGTAATTGGCAACGGCTTTCAGAGAAAGGACGCAACTATACCTATTACTTTCCCAATCGTGCCCTGTTAGAAACCGGGCGACCGGGCAATCAGCAAAAAAACAAATACGTTATTTTCCTTCTCCAGTATACCCGGTACTTTCTGTTATTAACGCTCATATTCATTGCCCTTGCGCAACCCTACAAAAAAGGGCAACAACTACCTGATCCCCCTTCTTACCATGATATTGTTTTTCTTGTAGACACCTCCATTACCATGGCGCTCAAGGACTACCAGATAGACGGACAACGTATTGAAAGAATGAGTATGCTGAAAAAGGTACTCGAACATTTTATACATGCCCTGGACGGTAGCCGTATTGGTATCAATGTATTTTCTGAGAAGGTTTATACCCTGTCACCGTTAACAACAGACTATGATTTGCTGGGTAAACAGTTAAACAGGCTGGAATCTGCCGTATTGACCGGGCGTACCAGCAACCCGTCGCAGGCCATGTTATTTACTTCAAGACAATATCAACACAGCGCGACAAAACCTGCACTCGTCATGTTGACGGATATAAACCGGCCTGATCGGAAAATCGATCCGCGAGTTGCCGCCGAATACCTGTCAACACAGGGATTTCACTTGCATATCATTGGAATTGGCGCAGGTAGCCAACAAGCAGAAAATACCGAGGATATCAGCGGCCTGATCTATCAACCTGCAAATTTCCGCCTGCTTGAAGAAATTGCAGTGGCTGGTAAAGGGCAGTTTTACTGGACCAAAGATCTTAACAGCCTGAATGATGCCCTTGATAATATTCGCCAAACAGAAAAACGGCAGGTTGAGTTAAAACCTGAATTCATCAAATTGCCTTTGTATAGCTGGTTTGTTGGCCTGGCACTGCTATGGATAACGTTCTGGCAAATACTCCCGTTTCTCAGGGTTGTCGTATAATGGAATGGCTTGACGCTACAAGCTGGCGTGAACCACTGTGGTTACTGGTGGCATTTCAACCTTTTGCCTTGTACCTGCTAGTCTTGCTGGTACGTCTATCACGCAGGGAGAACTATGCCGATCAGCATTTATTAGCATGGTCGAAAATTTCAGGTCGTAATAACAATTTAAAAAACAGCCGTCACGGTCTTTTTCTTTTGCTTGCCTGGATCGGTTTTGCCATCAGCATGGCTGGTCCACGCACCGCAGAAAAAGTTTTCAGCACTGATCCATCGGCGTTGACAAACATCATGGTCGTATTTGATGTATCTCGCTCCATGGATGCACATGATATTAATCCCTCTCGCCTGGAACGTGCCAGGGTGGAACTCTATAATTTCCTGGAACGCACACAGGATAGTCGCATTGGTATTGTTCTCTATGCCGCAAGGCCACATTTGCTCAGCCCGTTAACGGCCGACAAGAATCTTTTACGACACTATATTTCAAACATAGAGACTTCTCTTTTACCAACCCGGGGATCAAAACTCAAAGATGCATTAGATTATGCCGCCCGATACCTTGGAAAAAACAACCAGCAGGCAATTCTTGTAATTAGTGACGGGGAAAGCACACAGGAGAAGATAGGCCACTATGAAAAGGTACTATCGAAGATAAAAGAACAGGATATTGTTATATACTCTCTCGTTACCGGTACTGACAATGGTGCGCCTTTACTATCGGAAAAATCTGGATGGTTAACTTTTGAAAACCAGGATGTGATCTCGAAAGCAAAAGCTGGCTTATTAAAAGATATCGCACTACTTACCAACGGGAAATACAGTAGCTTATCCAGTAGCGACCAGGAATGGCAGGAGCTTTATGACAACGGTATTGCAAGGTTAAACCCGGCCAAACAGCTCAGAAAAACGAATGCTGACCTTGTTATCTGGAAAGAATGGTACCCGGTTTTTTTAGTTTTCGCTTCATTGTGCTTCATACTGGCATATCTTGATACAGCTTCATTGGAACGTCGCACGTCCCTTTCCCTGACAATAGGCGCTATCTTTATCGCATCAGGGTTTATTATCAACAACAGCTTTGCCAGTGATAATTACCAGCAAGCTTACCAGTACTACCTTGAGGATGATTTTGAAAAGGCTGAAAAAACATTTTCAGAGGTCGAGACGTTTGCTGGCCGTCTCGGACAAGCCAGTGCTGCCTACCAGGCAAAACACTATTCGAAAGCAGTCATTCTTTTTATCCAGGCAACACTTAAAGCTCAAACAGATGAACAACGCATCCATGCTCTTTTCAACCTGGCTAATAGTTATTATCAACTTGAAAATTACCAGGCTGCGGCAAATATTTACCAGGATGTCCTTCGTTATCAACCAGGTTTTCAGCCTGCACAAACAAATCTTTCCTATGCACAGGCATTGATCAGACAAAGGAAAAAAGAACAAGCTCAAATTGTTGTCTCGCGCGCGGGCAACGGGCCACGAACAGCAAAACCTACTGCAGAAATGGATCTTGCCAGGGGTAACCTGACACTGGGCGAGGAAGCGGATAGCAAACCTTATGGTTTTTCCGGAAGCCAGGAGTCACTATCAAATCTTCCTTCTGCTGATCTTTCATCAGCTGGACTGGTAACACGCGATGTTGAAAGAGACGAGGATACCCAGTGGACTTACCAGTTCCATTCGCTTGGTGAGATGGCTGCAATGGCAAACACTACTGTTAGTAATGAACGTGTATTCTGGCAACGCTTATTTGAATGGGAAGAAGGTTTCCCAGCACCATTAACAGAGCCAAACAATATACCGGGAGTTAAACCATGGTAACCCGGAGGATATCTGCCATTTTATTATTACGGGTGCTGTTTGTCACTGCATTGAATATTCCGTTTGCAGCTGCATCAACTGATCTGAATATATCTGTCAGTGAACCCCAGGTTGAGCTGGGAAAATCTGTCAAGCTGCGTTTACACAGTTCACAAACAAGCGTTTCACTGTCAACGATTGATTTAACTCCTCTCCTGGACAACTTTCATATCAAAGACACTGATGAAATTGAGTTACATAATGCGCAACAAAGCAAGGTAATCACGCTTTACCCGAGAACGACAGGGCAATTGTTGATACCCGGACTACATTTTCTAAAATCAGCAGCAAAACCGGTACCGCTCAACGTGACTCCTGCTATTGATCCCAAAGATGGTTCCCGGATTGAGGTTAGTTATTCAGTTTCGACTCTCACACCATGGAAAAAACAGCAGGTGCTGGTCCGGCTAGATTTAACCAGCCATTCATCAATACTGGTTTTGCATACACCTCATGCCTATGCAGATAGCAGTGAGATAATAGGTCTTGATGTATTTAGTGAACCTGCCAATGATAAAAATCACACCACCTTGCATAACACGGGCTGGGTGATCTTTCCGCGACAACCAGGCAAACACACAATAGAGCTTCCGGCAATCCAGCTAATACGTGATGGCGTAACAACTCACCGCTTTTACCCGCCGTATCTTAAACTGGCTGTCAGACCATTACCTGTCTATATCCCTGCAACCATGCCAGTAGGGAAACTGCTGTTCACTGCTGATACGCCACAATCTAAAATGCTAATCAGTGATACCATTTACAATACTTCATTCAGCCTGAAGGCGATTGGCGTTATGCCCGCAAGTTTACCTTCCCTGGCCGCGCAGTTAAAAAGCAGCGAGGCCATCAGCTTTTACCCGGCCACACGAAACAGTACCCAAACCACAACCAGGCAGGGCCTGCTTACCATGGATTCCTACCTGGTCAGTTATAAAGCAAACCAGCAAGGCATGGATCATCTTGGCATGTTGAACATTAACTACTTTGATCCTGATACCGGTACAATAAACACTATAACTCAGGATTTAGGTTCCCATTTTGCATTTTCTCATAGCCTACTTGTGCTGGTTATCTTTTTAATTATAGTTGCCGGGTACTTCATAATCACCGCTTCTTATAACTGGTTATCAGCAAAATGGCGTTGCCTGTCTGGTTATTATCGTATTCTGAAATCACTTTCTGACATGAATCAACCAGCTGATATTAAACGCGGCCTGATGAATATTGCCGAGGCAGAAAACTGGCATAGCAACCTGACATTACATCAATGGCATCAAAAATGGTCAACAAAACTTCACATACCCTGCCCGTTAAATATTCCTGATCTTGAGAAAATGCTCTACAAAGGTAAAAAGTCTGATATTCATAAACTAAGACAGGAAATGAGACAACTATGCCTTGGACGTTGGCCAGTTCTTAAGATGGCGAAATAAAAAAGGCGTGTAAAAACACGCCTTTTTTCTCGTGGTATTTTTGTACTCAAGAAATAGTGGCTTCCTGTTCAGCCTTGGCGCCTTTATTATCAACCCAGCTAATCTTGAACTTGTCACCTTTTTTAGCGTTATTAAAACGAAATGAAAGATAAGGATTCTTTGAAACACCTGGCCCCCACAGACAGGTCAGTACATTTTTACCATTGTGGGTACATGTCACTTCAGTAATGTAGTGAGCTTCAATTTTCTTACCAGTCGTCTTGTCTTTACGTAACCCTGTTTCCATGGGGTGGAACATTAAAGCTTTTACAGAAGCTTTACTGCCATCAACCCAAGCACGGATTTTAATTTTTTTCTTAGCCATTTTAAATTCCTCTAAACTCTTTGATTGATACTCAGGTTAATTAGCCGCCACAGCCACCCAGGGTAACCTTGACAGATTTCTTGGCACTGTAAAGTTTGCCATTTGATTTCACCACGGCAATGACATTGGATGTTTTTGCCATCTTGATACGGCTGGTGATAAATCCATCCGTAGTATCAGACAGGTTATAACTCGATGCCAGAGGGTATGCATTCACTGGCACAAAGACAGAAATACTTTCTACTTTTGGCAAGCTGGTTTTCACAGTGATTGAAACAATAGCACCATTCTCAGCAATATCCGGAGCTTCTACAGTAATATCGTTGCTCGGCGTTGTCTGTGTACCGCCAACAATGCCGTTCATCGCGGCATCCATTTTCTTGGCGTTGAAAGCTTTAGCTGGCCATGCAGCCAAAACGGTACGCGGCGTTAACAAGTTTGCTCCAGCCGCGACGGCCAGGGTACTTGCAGCCAGCGAGGCTTTTAAAAAAATTCGACGTGTATTTGTCATTCTCGACCCCTTAAAAACAAAGCAAGGTTTAAAAAATTGTTCTAGTTATGTAACGAGCAAAACCCGTACCACTTAATGATATTCTAGGTAAATCAATACCTTAACACTAGCATTTTCATTCACTTACTTCGTTTCTATGCAATTTGCACCTGATTACATTGCAAGCAGCAGGACTGTTTTCGACAAGGTATTAAATCTTGCCAACCTGCTAAAAACACAATAAATGCATGAGAATACTTGAAAAGCCTTTCGCCCCCCTGTATTATCCCCAACCTCTGATGCGGGGTGGAGCAGCCTGGTAGCTCGTCGGGCTCATAACCCGAAGGTCGTTGGTTCAAATCCAGCCCCCGCTACCAAATTCAAAAAAACCGAATCTGAGCCAGGTTCGGTTTTTTTATGCCTATAGTTTG
>JARRJY010000058.1:0-36411 GCA_037388705.1 Gammaproteobacteria bacterium | reverse complement strand
ACCGGCAGCAATTAAGCCCAGGTGCAAGGCATCGGTTCCCGATGCACAGGTAAGAGCATGTTTAACACCAAGATACCTGGCCGCTTCTTTTTCAAACTCGTTGACATTTGGGCCTAATATAAAACTGGTATTTTCCATTGTTTGCTGAAATCCAGCTTCGATTTCTTTCTGTAACATTTTGTATTGACCCTTAAGGTCGACCATTGGAATCATTGCATAGGCCTCTTGGACTTTATATTACCTGGATAACAGGTCAGTAATTTCGTTTGCGGTTTGTAACGCACGCAAACCATCTTCGCCACTGACTACAGCCGGCTTTCGTGTGTTAATGCTGGTGAGAAACGCGTCGATCTCGCTCAACAGGGCATCACCTTGCTCAAATACCTGCTCTTTACTGTCGATATCTGCTACACCCGGGAACATTTCTCCTTCGCCTTTACGATGAACTCCCAGTTGCTTATTCTGGAAATCTATCGTGACATAAGTATCGTGTTGGAAAATACGCATCTTACGTTCACTTTTCAGGCTTACCCGGCTGGCCGTAACATTGGCAACACAACCATTTTCAAACTGGATACGCACGTTAGCGATGTCAATGTCATCTGACAATACGGGTACACCACTGGCGTCAATATGTTTGACCGGTGAGCCGACAAAATTGAGAATAATATCTATGTCGTGGATCATGAGATCCAGCACGACGTTCACATCAGCTCCACGCGGATTAAACGGGGCAACACGATGCGATTCAATAAACATGGGTTCATCGAGAACATGTTTGACTGCCATGATTGCGGGATTGAATCTTTCCAGGTGCCCAATTTGAAAAACAACATTATTATCCCTGGCAATATCAACAAGCTCCCGGGCTTCCTCGACTGTTGAGGTAATTGGTTTTTCCAGTAACACGTGAATACCATTTTCCAGGAAAGGTTTGGCAACTTCATAATGTTTTTGTGTAGGTACCACGATACTAACCGCATCGACCTTACCAATGAGGTCCAGGTAATTTTCAACTACGTCCACATCATGTTCATTAGCGATAGCCTGCGCAACTTCCTGGTTGGTGTCACAGACGGCCACAAGTTTACTTTGTGGTAATGATGCATATTTCTGAGCGTGGAATTTACCCAGGTAACCCACGCCTATGACGGCTGTTTTTAATATGGACATGGAAACTTTCGTATAACTATTAGGTTGGCGCCAGGAATTAAAATTAGTATATGGATATCGGTATCCTCACAGAACAGGGATGATCTCATTTATTGTACGTAAAATCAAACAGATACATAGCTTTTTATTAGTGGTATTGCAGAAAAGGATGTAAAATCATGCAGCACAATAATCAAAAAATTAACAGGCGGCATATGGCTATAACTGAATTTTCCCGTGATTTTTTCAAACAATACCGATACATAGCGGGGGTAGATGAAGTAGGGCGTGGTCCCCTGGCCGGGCCGGTTGTTTCCGCGGCCGTTATTCTCGACCCGGGTAATCCCATTGAAGGATTGGCAGATTCAAAAAAACTGTCGGAAAAGCGCCGTGAAGAGTTGGCAGAAGAAATCAAGGAGAAGGCACTTGCCTGGGCCATTGGCCGGGCCGAGGTAGAAGAAATTGATAATATTAATATTTTACAGGCAACCTTACAGGCAATGAGTCGGGCAGTGGCATATTTGAGTATTCAGCCCGACTTTGTGCTGGTGGATGGAAACAGATGCCCTGAATTTGCCTGTCCGGCAGAGGCGGTGATTAAAGGCGATGAAAATGTTGAGGAAATAAGTGCGGCATCTATACTGGCTAAGGTGACCCGGGATTTTGAGATGAAAGAAATGGACAAAAAGTATCCAGGATATGGTCTCGCCAGGCATAAAGGGTACCCGACAAAAGTACACATAGATGCCCTGTCAAAGCTCGGTATAACCCCGATCCACAGACGTTCGTTTGGTCCAGTAAAGCGTTTATGTAGTTAAAATGAAACCGGCAAAGTAATTTAAAATGCTTCTCTTTGAACAAACATCACTACAGATTCAATGATAGCCGATACAGACAAGCCTGAAATTGATGAAAAAATCACCCGTTTGAGACAAAAATACCTGAAATCTCTGCCGGAGAAAATTGCGGTAATTGAGACAGAGTGGAAGAAGTTGATGCTTCCTTCATCAGATCAACGAAATATTCTGAAACAATTGTATCAACTTGCCCATACCATGACGGGTTCAGCAGGGACATTCGGCGCTGAGAAAATTTCTAACTCGGCAAAAGAACTGGAAGATTACCTGAAAAATACTATTGATAGAGAGAAAATCCTGTCAAAGAATGAGTATGAACAGATAGAAAAGCATTTAATCAATCTCAAAAATGCAATAAAAGATTAAAATTCAAACAATGAAGCGAAATGATACTTTCAAATTGATAATCTATGTATGTAGTTGTTTTTTAGCAGGTTATAAAGCAATATCCTTCCCGAGTTAGTCAAGTCTTGCATCTGCACCAGTTTGCAGAGAAACTTCAGTCATGCAACCGTCTTTTGTACATTTAAGAGTTCACACGGAATATTCCCTGGTCGATGGTATCGCGCGCATCAAGCCACTGGTACAGGCTTCGGCTGATGCCGGTATGCCGGCGATAGCCGTTACAGATCAGAGCAACCTGTTTTCGCTGGTTAAATTTTATCGTGCAGCAATGACAGTAGGCATAAAGCCGATAGTTGGGGCAGATTTATGGTTGCATAATGAACATGATGTAAACAATCCATCGCGGCTGGTAATCCTGTGTAAAAACAACCAGGGTTATCTTAATCTCACCGAGATTATTTCCAAAAGTTACCTTGAAGGCCAACATCGGGGTATTCCCGTTTTACAAAAGTCATGGATTGAAGAGCATAAGGAAGGTCTGATTATTTTATCCGGCGGGAAATCGGGGGATGTTGGCCAGGCCTTACTGGCTGGAAATGATGAACTGGCTGAACAACTCCTTAAACGCTGGAAAACCCTTTTCCCGGATGCTTATTATATCGAGCTCCAGCGAACATCACGTAATGGTGATGAATCATATTTACATAGTGCGATTGAAATGGCTTCGAAACTGGAATTGCCAGTTGTCGCAACCAATGATGTACACTTTATTAGTCGAGATGATTTCGAAGCGCATGAAGCACGTGTATGTATTCATGATGGACGTGTTCTGGATGATCCTCGTCGACCACGCATTTATTCTGAAGAACAATATCTTCGCACACCTGAAGAGATGCAGGAATTATTCAGTGATATTCCTCAAGCACTGGAGAATACTGTTGAAATTGCCAAGCGTTGTAATATCGAGTTAACACTGGGTAAAAATTTCCTACCAAACTATCCCATTCCTGAAGGAATGACCATTGATGAATACCTGGCCTCTGAATCACGAAAAGGTCTGGAAGTTCGTTTGCAACAATTATTTGATGTGAATGCCCCTGACTTTGCTGAAAAGCGTAAGGTTTATGACGAGCGTCTGCAAATAGAACTGGATGTAATCATTAACATGGGTTTTCCAGGTTACTTCCTGATCGTCGCAGACTTTATTCGTTGGGCAAAACAAAATGGTATTCCTGTCGGACCTGGTCGTGGTTCTGGTGCAGGTTCGATTGTGGCTTATGCCTTAACCATTACTGATCTTGATCCTATTGAATATGATTTGCTTTTCGAAAGATTCCTGAACCCGGAACGTGTTTCCATGCCTGACTTTGACGTGGACTTCTGCATGGAAGGGCGTGATCGTGTTATTGAATATGTAGCTGAGAAGTACGGACGCGATAAGGTATCACAAATCATTACGTATGGTTCAATGGCAGCCAAGGCAGTTGTGCGTGATGTGGGTCGTGTACTGGGTTATCCTTATGGCCAGGTTGATCGAATTGCAAAACTCATTCCATTTGAAATTGGTATTACACTTGAAAAGGCACTCTCCCAGGAAGAAGCATTAAAAGAGCTTTATGATCAAGATGAAGATACCAGGGAAATAATTGATTTAGCAAGAAAACTGGAAGGCATTGCCCGCAACGCGGGTAAGCATGCCGGTGGTGTTGTCATTGCGCCATCCAAACTGAGTGATTTTACCCCTGTTTATTGTGAACAAGGTTCGACGAGCCTGGTTACCCAGTTTGATAAAGACGATGTTGAAGCAGTTGGCTTGGTTAAGTTTGACTTTTTAGGTCTGCGTACACTGACCATTATTAACTGGGCACTACAAACTGTTAATCATCTACGCCAGGCACAGAATCTTGAGCAAATTGATATCTTAACAATACCACTTGATGATCAGGCAACATTTGATTTACTAAAAGCAACTTCAACCACCGCGGTGTTCCAGCTGGAATCACGTGGTATGAAAGATCTTATCAAACGACTTCAGCCAGATAATTTTGAAGATATTATTGCACTGGTAGCATTGTTCCGTCCTGGTCCACTTCAGTCCGGGATGGTGGATGATTTTATAAACCGTAAACATGGTCGGGCCAGGGTTGAATATCCACATCCTGATCTGGAACCCATTCTTAAACCTACCTATGGCGTTATTCTCTACCAGGAACAGGTAATGCAAATTGCCCAGGTGCTTGCCGGTTATACTCTGGGTGGTGCTGATATGTTACGTCGTGCCATGGGTAAAAAGAAACCGGAAGAAATGGCCAAGCAACGTGACATATTTACCAAGGGTGCACTTGAACGAGGCATCGAAGAAAAGACGGCCACTTACATTTTCGATCTGATGGAAAAATTTGCCGGTTATGGATTCAACAAGTCTCACTCGGCAGCTTATGCACTGGTTTCTTACCAGACGGCATGGATGAAGACACATTATCCTGCCGCCTTCATGGCGGCAGTGTTATCAGCGGATATGGATAATACGGATAAAGTCGTAACGTTGATTGATGAATGTTCTGATATGAATCTTACTGTTGAACCACCTGATGTAAACTTGTGTGAACATCGGTTTACAGTTCGTGATGACAGCAGTATCGTCTATGGTCTGGGTGCGATTAAAGGTGTCGGTGAAGCAGCCATAGAAGCGATAGTAGAAGAACGTAACAATAATGGTCAGTATGCGGATCTGTTTGACTTTTGCCAGCGAGTTGATTTAAAGAAAGTTAATCGGCGCACTTTTGAAGCGTTAATTATGGCCGGTGCCATGGATACCTTCAAACAAAATCGTGCGACACTCATAGCAAGCCTGCCATCAGCATTACGCATTGCCGAGAAAGTTGAAAAAGACAAGGAGCATGGCATTGTTGATATGTTTGGCATGTCACCACAGGTGGAAAGTAGCCCGGCGCAATACGTTGAGCAAAATGACTGGAGTGAAGACCAGCGATTATCCTGTGAGAAACAAACACTCGGTTTGTATTTAACTGGTCATCCAATTGATCGTTATCTTCCTGAGCTGGGACAGTTTACCTCGGCCCGTATTGTCAATCTGAAACCATCGAAAGATCAGACCGTGGTCGTTGCCGGTTTGATTATCGCAATGCGCACCATGAATACCAAGCGGGGTGACAAAATGGCATTTGTTACCCTTGATGATCGTAGTGGTCGTATTGAAATGGCAGTCTTTTCGGAACCTTTTCAACGTTATCGAGATTTGATTTCAAAAGATAAACTGGTCGTAGTTGAAGGTGAGGTGAGTGTCGATGATTATAGTGGTGGTTACAAGATGAGTGCGCGAAACATTTACGATATGGACCAGGCCCGGGAACATTTCGCCCACCGTGTACTGGTTGATGTTGACGAAACCCAGGCGGCCAATGGCTTCATTAATAATCTTAAATCTGTCCTGGTGCCTTACCGGGAAGGTTTTTGCAATGTTGAGCTTCGTTATCATCGTCGCGACGCAACCGCTGAAATAGTACTGGGACAGGAATGGCGTATTCACCCCACAGATGAATGCCTGCATCGACTCCGGGAAGTGGCAGGGGCTGACAAGGTTAACGTGGATTACTAAATTTTGTGATGAATTTCCAAATCCCGGTTCAGGCGGGAAAATGGGATCTGCACAAAACAGATGAATCATTTATAATAAGACACTGATTTAATGTATTTTTCCGGGAGTTGGCCAGATCTTCTTAGACCAGCTGCCCACGATAACAGGCTGGAGCGGGTGGAATGAACCTCAATTTTCTCGATTTTGAACAACCGATTGCGGAATTAGAAGCAAAAATCGAAGAACTGCGCTATGTCGGTTCTGATAATGAAATAAACATCGGTGAAGAAATCACTCGTTTGCAAACCAAGAGTCGCGAGCTGACCGAGTCCATTTTCTCTAACCTGAAAGCGGCACAGGTTGCCCAGCTAGCTCGTCACCCTCAGCGTCCTTATTTCATGGACTATGTAGAGCGTATTTTCACCGATTTTGAAGAAATGCACGGGGATCGTACATTTGCTGACGATGCCGCCATTATGGGCGGTTTGGCGCGTCTGGACGGAAAACCGGTTATGATCATCGGGCAACAGAAAGGCCGTGATACCAAGGAAAAAGTGCGTCGCAATTTTGGTATGCCAAGACCTGAAGGATACCGCAAGGCACTGCGCCTGATGGAAATGGCCGAGCGATTCAAATTGCCAATCCTGACTTTCATCGATACACCGGGGGCCTATCCGGGTGTCGGTGCAGAAGAACGTAGCCAGAGTGAGGCGATTGCCAGGAACTTGCTAGTTATGTCGCGCCTCAAGACGCCAATCATCAGTACAGTCATTGGTGAAGGCGGCTCAGGCGGTGCCCTGGCTATTGGTGTAGGCGACCGCCTGTTGATGCTTCAATACAGTACTTACTCGGTGATTTCCCCTGAAGGTTGTGCATCTATCCTGTGGAAAAGTGCAGAAAAAGCCCCGGAAGCAGCTGAAGCCATGGGGCTGACCGCGTCTCGTCTTAAAGAACTGGACCTGGTTGACCGTATCGTAGAGGAGCCTCTGGGGGGAGCACATCGTGACATCGAGGCAATGGCCAGTAGCCTTAAAAGCAACCTGAACGAGGTCCTGGAAACGCTGGAAGCAACCCCCATGGACAAACTGCTTGAGCAACGTTACGAACGTTTAATGCAGTTTGGTAATTACGCAGAAAAATAACGCTTTAATGCCGTTGTCTTCCCGGTAGCTGATATGGAACTCAACACGGCATATCTTCAGCAACAACTTAATCGCTTGCCGCCACTGACTCATTACCACGTGGCATTCAGTGGCGGGCAAGATTCCCATGTTCTATTGCATCTTTTGGCCGGGTTACGGCAACAGCAACCTGGGCTGAATATCTCTGCTATCCACATTCACCATGGTTTACAGGAACAGGCTGACAACTGGGCCACACATTGTAAAAAGGTTGGTGGAGAATTAAATACCGATGTTCAGGTTATTCATGTGACAGTAAACAAGGAGGGAAGCCTCGAAGCTGCAGCGCGTGAAGCACGTTACCAGGCTTTCAAACAGATTATCAAGCCTGGAGAAGGGCTGCTGCTGGCCCATCACCTGGATGACCAGGCTGAAACCTTGTTGTTACAGCTATTTCGTGGAGCAGGCGTCGCAGGCCTGTCTGCCATGCCGGTTGTCACGACATTTGCCGAAGGCTGGTTGCTCAGGCCATTACTGGATGTTCCCCGCAAACTTATTAAAAAGTACGCTGATACTCACCATTTATGCTGGATTGACGATCCCACTAATCTGGATACCAGTTTTGACAGAAACTATCTTCGTCATAGGGTACTGCCGCTACTATCACAACGCTGGCCATCTTTAACGAACACATTAAGCCGGGCTGCCTCACACCAGGCGGAAGCAGCAGCATTACTTGATGTTATGGCAGAGCAGGATTACCAGCAATGCAAAGGTTCCCATCAGAAATTTACGACATTATCGGTTTCATCGTTAAAGAAACTCGGTGCGGAAAGACAACGTAATTTGCTGCGTTACTGGTTACGCCAGGTTTGCCATCTGCCATTACCAGATACCCGGCATATGTTGCGTATACAGTCTGAAGTCTTGACGGCAAGCAGCGATGCAACACCATTAGTAGAATGGCAAGGTATTGAGCTCAGGCGTTATCGAAATGAACTCTACGCCAAGGATGGTTCCAGGGAACAGGGTTACAGGGAAGCCTATATGAATCAGTACCCGTGGGACTTACTGGAGCCATTCTTTTTACCAGACGGTTCGATGCTACTGCCTGAACTAACTTCCGGCATTGGAATGAAAGCCAGCCTGATGGGTAAAGCGAATATCAGGGTGGGTTTTCGCAAAGGTGGAGAACAGTGCCGTCCAGTTGGGCGTCGACATCATCACAGCCTGAAAAAACTCATGCAGGAGTGGGGAGTGCCTCCGTGGATGCGTGAGCGAGTCCCGCTCATTTTTGTCGGTGACGAAATTGCGCAGGTGGTAGGGTTCTGCTTATGTGAACCATTTCAGGCCAGAGATGATGAAAAAGGAGTTTTTATTTCACAAACAGACGTTTAAGCAGCACGTAGTGATTGAAACCAGCGCCAAAAACAACGACAATATTCTCCCGAGTATACATTCAGTTGTGCTCTACTGAATGTTTCCCAACCTTGTCGATATTGGTTATTAAATGACGAAGTATATCTTTATTACAGGTGGTGTTGTGTCCTCGCTCGGGAAGGGCATCGCCGCCGCTTCTCTTGCTGCGATTCTGGAAGCACGTGGCCTGAAAATTACCCTGATGAAACTGGACCCGTACATCAACGTGGATCCCGGTACCATGAGCCCTTTCCAGCATGGTGAAGTTTTTGTTACCGAAGATGGTGCGGAAACTGACCTGGATTTGGGTCACTACGAACGCTTTACACGTACTACCATGAGCCAGCGTAATAACTTCACTACCGGGCGCATTTATGAAAATGTGATTCGAAAAGAACGCCGTGGTGATTACCTGGGCGGTACGGTTCAGGTTATCCCTCACATAACGGATGAAATTAAAAGCTCAATTCGTGCCGGTGCTGGCGATGTGGATGTGGCTCTGGTCGAAATTGGTGGTACTGTCGGTGATATCGAGTCATTGCCTTTTCTTGAAGCGATTCGCCAGATGGGAGTGGAACTGGGACGAGAAAATGTACTCTATATGCACCTGACCTTGCTGCCTTATATTCCAACTGCAGGTGAACTGAAAACCAAACCGACCCAGCACTCGGTAAAAGAATTACGTTCCATTGGTATTCAACCTGACATCCTGTTATGTCGTGCTGATCGGCAGATCCCTGATGATGAGCGTCGCAAAATAGCCCTGTTTACCAACGTAGAGGAACGTGCGGTAATCAGTGCGCAGGACGTGGATACCATTTACAAGATACCTGCAGATTTACATTCACAGGGACTTGATGAAATTGTCGTAGAAAAGTTACGTCTTTCAGCACCACAGGCTGACCTCTCTGAGTGGAATAAAGTTACAGAAGCTATGGCTAACCCGACCGGTGAAGTTACTATCGCCATGGTTGGTAAATATGTTGATTTAACAGAAGCCTACAAATCTTTAAGTGAGTCATTAATTCATGCGGGTGTGCACACTCGCACAAAGGTAAATATTAAATATATCGATTCAGAAGAAATCGAAAACACGGGCACCGGTTGCCTGGCTCAGATGGATGCAATCCTGGTACCTGGTGGTTTCGGTGAACGAGGCGTAGAAGGCAAAATACAGGCTGTGCGCTATGCCCGTGAAAATGGTATTCCTTACCTGGGGATTTGTTTAGGCATGCAGGTCGCGGTGATTGAATTTGCCCGTCATGTGGCAGGACTGGACGGGGCACATAGTACTGAATTTAATCCACAGGCTTCTGATCCTGTTATTGGTTTAATCACAGAGTGGAAACAGGCTGACGGTACCGTTGAGACAAGGGATCAGAATTCTGATCTGGGTGGTACCATGCGTTTAGGTGGTCAGCCGTGTCGGTTAATCGAGGGCAGTAATGTCAGGAAGTTATACGGACAGGATGTCATCGTTGAACGACATCGACATCGTTATGAGTTTAACAATAACTACCGTGAAGTACTGGAAAAGGCGGGGTTAACAATAGCCGGTACTTCCGAAGACGGTAGCCTGGTTGAAGTTGTAGAAATAAAAGATCACCCCTGGTTCGTGGCATGTCAGTTCCATCCGGAATTTACATCCCGTCCTCGTGATGGTCATCCATTGTTTACCGGTTTTGTACAGGCAGCTCGTGAACGTCATCAAGGCGCCAAGCAAGAAGCGGCTAATTCATAGACTGGTGTATACGAAACAATTCTGAATGTAAAAAAGTAATAAGTGAGAAATTTGAATGTCTGCAAGTAGTACTGAAATTAAAACAATTATTGGAAGAGAAATTATTGATTCTCGCGGCAACCCGACTGTTGAAGCTGACGTGGTTCTGATATCCGGTGTGATTGGTCGTGCTGCCGTTCCTTCAGGTGCATCAACAGGTGCACGTGAAGCATTGGAGTTACGTGATAATGATGCCAAGCGTTTTGGTGGTAAAGGTGTTTTAAAAGCCGTTGAACATATAAATACTGTTATTCGTGATGCATTAATTGGCAAAGATGCCAGCGATCAGAAAGCCATTGATAGAATCATGCTGGATCTCGATGGAACAGATTTTAAAAGCAAGTTGGGAGCCAATGCGTTACTGGCGGTTTCCATGGCTACAGCGCATGCGGCAGCTAACGCGCAAGGCAAACCACTTTATGAATACCTGCAAACCGATGATGGTTTTAAAATGCCTGTGCCAATGATGAATATCATCAATGGTGGTGAACATGCGGATAACAGCGTGGACCTGCAGGAATTTATGATCATGCCAGTTGGTGCCAAATCCATGGCTGAGGCAATTCGTATGGGTGCAGAAGTTTTCCATGCACTGAAAAAAGTACTCAGCAAACAAGGTATGAATACCTCGGTAGGTGATGAAGGTGGTTTTGCACCGGATTTACCCTCCAATGAATCAGCTATCAAAGTAATCCTGGAGGCCATCGCAAACGCCGGCTACAAGGCAGGTGATGACATCATGATTGCTATCGATGCTGCCAGCAGTGAATTCTACAAGGATGGAGAATACCATCTCGAATCTGAAGGCAAGGTATTAAGTTCCTCTGAATTTATCGACATACTCGAAGACTGGGTAAACAAATATCCTATTATCAGTATCGAAGATGGTCTGGCTGAAGATGACTGGGATGGCTGGAAAGAACTTACTGATCGTCTTGGCAAGAAAGTTCAGCTGGTTGGTGATGACTTGTTTGTGACCAATACGGCTATTTTCAAGGAAGGCATTGATAAAGGAATAGCCAATTCTATCCTTATCAAGGTAAACCAGATTGGTACCCTGACTGAAACTCTGGATGCTATTGATATGGCAAAAAAAGCCGGTTATACCGCAGTTGTTTCACATCGCTCAGGTGAGACCGAAGACACGACCATTGCTGATTTGGCGGTTGCTACCTCGTCAGGGCAGATAAAAACCGGATCAATGTCCCGCTCCGACCGTGTTGCCAAATATAACCAGTTGTTACGCATTGCCGAACAACTAGGTGATAAGGCCGAGTTCCCTGGTCGCAAGGCTTTTTATAACCTGTCATGAATATCAATGACCAGGTACGTATATTAGCGAGGTGTGCCTGACAACATGCGTATCTGGATCGTACTGTTAATCAGTTTATTTGTACTTCTACAATATGATCTCTGGGTTGGAGAAGGTAGCCTGGCGACAGTCTGGCGGTTGCAAAAATCTATTGAAAATCAAAGTAAAGAAAATAAGGTATTAGCCGATAGAAACAAGGCACTAGAAGCTGAAGTCATTGACCTGAAGCAAGGTAAGGATGCCATTGAAGAACGTGCACGCAGCGATCTGGGTATGATTAAAGAAGGTGAAACTTATATCCAGATTGTCGATGAATAATTAAACAGTAACGGTTCCTTTTGATGTCATCTGATCAGCCAAGCAATAATTACTGGGCTATTGTTCCTTCTGCCGGCGTGGGTCGTCGTATGGGAGCTCCTGTCCCCAAACAATACCTGGAAATTAATAATAAAACAGTTATTCAGTACACACTGGATAGTTTGCTGGAACATCCTGCTATTAGTGGATTAATCATGGTGATGCATCCTGATGATAATTGCTGGGATGAACTTGAACTGCACCCGGATAAACCTTTATCTATAGTAGATGGTGGTGAGGAACGCTGTCATTCTGTATTAAATGCCCTGTCTTACTTAAAAGATAAAGCAGATGCTAATGACTGGGTGTTGGTGCATGACGCGGCACGTCCCTGTTTGCGAAATGAAGATATCGACAGGTTAATTCAGCAAGCCGGCAATGATACGACTGGGTGCTGGTCCATGACGCGGCACGCCCCTGTTTGAGAACGGAAGATATTGATAACTTGATAGAGCAGGCTGGTAGTGAGGTTGGTGGTATCCTGGCTGTGCCTGTCCGCGACACCATGAAACGTGCAGATAGTGATAAGCATATTAGTGAAACGGTTGACAGGAATAACCTATGGCATGCCTTGACACCACAAATGTTTCGTCTCGGTCAGTTGCATGATGTATTAACCTTAGCGCTGGATAATAATAAACTGGTGACTGATGAAGCATCAGCAATGGAGCTGGCAGGTTATAAACCCCTGCTGGTTGAGGGCCATGCTGATAATATTAAAATTACACGTCCGGAAGACCTGACCTAGGCAGAACATTACTTAAAACAACAAGGAAGAATTTAAAATGCGAATTGGGCAGGGATTTGATGCGCATAAATTTACAGAGGGGGAGCACGTTATCCTTGGCGGAGTTAGCATCCCGTTTGATAAAGGTATGGCAGCTCATTCAGATGGAGATGTTTTGATCCATGCATTATGTGATGCGTTGTTAGGCGCGATGGCACTGGGTGATATTGGTCAGCATTTCCCCGATACTAGTGAAGAATATAAAGGAATTGATAGTCGTATTCTTTTGCGCCAGGTAGAAGAAATGATGAACCAACGTGGTTTATCCCTAGTTAATGCTGATATGACAATTATTGCCCAGGAACCAAAACTGTCACCATACATAAATGATATGCGTGAAAATCTCGCCGCAGATTTACACACAGCCAGGATGAATGTCAGTGTCAAAGCAACTACAACAGAGCAAATGGGTTTCTGTGGACGTGGCGAAGGTATCGCTGCAATGGCTGTTGTGTTACTCAATTAATGATATATTGCCGACAGTCACCATACGCAATGTGAATTCCATATCATCTTTGTTACCGGTACGCTGTAACCCAAAATGAGCATACTGGAATATTCCCCCTCAGTTTTTAAGCATGCTTTTGGCACACCGGGAGCCAGGGGCGTTATGCGTTCATGTCCAGAAGACTTTCAGGTCGACGAGATATTAGGTTTCAATCCTGACGGACAAGGTGAACATTTTCTGCTCCATATTCGTAAAAGAAATACGAACACTGAGTGGCTGGCCAGGCAGTTAGCAAGGTTTGCCGAGGTGAAGACTATGGATGTTAGTTATGCAGGACAAAAAGATCGCAACGCCGTCACCACGCAATGGTTTAGCGTGCGTATTCCGGGTTTAACAGAACCTGACTGGCAACAATTTAATTCTGATCAATACCAGGTTCTAGATGCGGCCCGACATGGTAGAAAACTAAGAAGGGGGAGCCTCAAAGCCAACAGTTTTTCTGTAGTGATCCGTAATCTAAAAGGGGAACAGCAATTATTAGAAGAACGGTTATGTAAAATAAAAGAGAATGGCGTACCCAATTATTTTGGCGAACAACGTTTTGGCCACAATGGTGATAACCTAGTATTGGCTGACATGATGTTGGTTGAGGGCAAAAAAATAAAGAACCGACAGAAACGAAGCATGTGTATTTCAGCTGCTCGTTCATATTTGTTCAACCTGGTTTGTTCAGAGCGTGTTGCCAGAGGAAACTGGAATAAAGCGTTAGAAGGCGATGCGTTGATACTGTCAGGCACGCATAGTTTTTTTGTTCCAGACAGCATTGATGATGAAATCCAAAGGCGCATTGACGAAAGAGATATTATGCCAAGTGGTCCGCTCTGGGGAAGAGGCAAACTTCCTGTACATTCCCAGGCACTAATGACTGAACAAGATGTGCTGGCACCTTATGCGAAATGGTGCGAAGGACTGGAAAAGCTGGGCTTAAAACAGGAACGGCGTTCCCTCTGGTTGCCGGTTGATAACCTGCAGTGGGAGTTTTCACATCACTCGGTCGAACTAAAATTCATGCTTCCTTCAGGCAGTTATGCAACCAGTGTCATCAGGGAAGTTTTAGACTACTACGAACATGACGTGTAATTCTGATGCCTGTTATTTTTTAAGTAACAGGTAAATTGCCCCGGTTCCCCCGTCCGCGGGACGTGCCGAACAGAAGGCTAAAACTTCATCGCGTTGACGCAGCCAGTGGTTAACGTAAGTTTTTAACACCGGTTGCTTATTGAAAGAGCCATGGCCCTTACCATGAATAATGCGTATACAACGTAATCCCTGTTGCTGGCATTTTGGCAGGAAACCGGTAATAGCCATGCGTGCTTCATCAACAGTTTTACCATGCAGATCCAGTTCAGCTTCCAGGGCAAACTCGCCACGGCGGAGCTTCCTGAAAGTTTTATGTTGTACGCCCGCTCTGCAGAAGGACAATTCTTCGCCAGTCTCTACCTCCGTGAGGTCGTAGGGATCAGACATCATATCCTGCAAGACTTGCTGGTCATCCAGTTCCTGTTGCCGCGGGTGGGGGGCAGGGCGGCGTGTTTCATGAACAATATGCTCATCCTGTTTAATGGGGCGTACGTCATCCATGGCCTGCCTGAACAGTTCATGGTCTTCTGTGTGGTCGTTATTCTCGCTCATCTGCCAGATTGTACGGCGAGTCATGTTATTGGGAAATAGTCATGGTCAGGATAATTCCCTTTGTGGGTGCCAGTTTTGTCTAGATTCGCGTATAGTTTACATCTTGAATGATGCCTGGTTTGTTTCAACTGGTTGTTTGCAGGTATCAGGAATTTTGAAAATATGCATATTCTGTTAAGTAACGATGATGGCTATGAATCGCCCGGTATTAACATACTGGCGGAAGCCTTAAAGTCTTTTGCTGATATAACTGTAGTGGCCCCCGATCGCGATCGAAGCGGTGCCAGTAACTCCCTGACGCTTGAAAGTCCTATCCGGGCAACACCCGTGAGTGATGGTGTGATTCGTGTTGATGGAACTCCGACTGATTGTGTCCACCTGGCTATTACCGGCCTACTCAAGAACGAACCTGACATGGTAATTTCCGGGATTAATGATGGTGCAAATATGGGCGATGATGTCTTGTACTCTGGCACTGTTGCAGCGGCGATGGAAGGTCGTTTCCTGGGGTTGCCTGCCATTGCCATTTCCATGAACCGTCATGATGCAAAATATATTGAAACGGGCGCAAAAGTCATTCTCAAGATGGTCGAAAAGCTACAGGCTGAACCTATTCCCGCTGATGTAATTTTAAATATCAATGTTCCGGATTTGCCCTGGGAAGAACTTTCCGGATTCCAGGTTACCCGACTCGGTCACCGTCATAAGGCGGAACCGGTTATCAAGGAAAAGGATCCACGTGGCCGTGATATTTACTGGGTTGGCCCACCTGGAGGGGAGCAGGATGCCGGTCCAGGTACTGATTTTTATGCGGTACGAAATGGTTATGTGTCCATCACTCCACTACAGGTCGATCTTACCCGGCACCAGGTAATCAATGAACTTAATGACTGGATCACGGGGTTGCCAATCGCACGTTTGAAAGAAGAAGGTATTCAAAACGAACAGGTGCTTGAAGTTATGAGGGTGATGCCACGTCACTTATTTGTTGATGAGGCTTTAGCCAGTCGTTCTTATGAAGACACGGCGCTCCCAATCGGTCACGGACAGACAATTTCACAACCTTACGTGGTAGCGCGTATGACAGAAGCATTACTGGCAGCGGGTCCATTAAAAAAAGTACTGGAAATCGGTACCGGTTCAGGTTACCAGACTGCAGTGTTATCACATATGGTTGAACAGGTCTTTACTGTTGAAAGAATTACCCCCCTGCAGGAAAGAGCACGTAGGATACTGACGCATCTCCAGATGCGAAATATCCGTTACTGCATCAGTGACGGGGGATGGGGATGGACGCAGCATGCGCCGTATGATGGCATCATTGTGACTGCTGCACCGGAAGAAATTCCGGAAGCGCTGTACGATCAACTGGACGAGGGTGGGCGCCTGGTTATCCCTAGTGGCCAGCAGGGAAAACAGCGTTTGTTACTGATGACACGCAATGGTGACGAATTTGATGAACAGGTCCTTGATTGGGTAAGTTTTGTGCCACTGGTCAGAGGTGAAGTGTAAAGATGTTTTCGGTGATGTTTGATAAAGTTATGAAATGGGCAGAGCATCGCCATGCCTGTTATTACTTGTCAGGGCTGAGTTTTGTTGAATCTGCTTTTATGCCGGTTCCTCCCCCCGATGTTATGCTTGCGCCCATGTCACTGGCCAGGCCAAAACGTGCCTGGTTTTATGCCACCTTAACCACCGCGACTTCCGTGCTGGGTGGAATCCTTGGATACCTGTTAGGTATGTTTGCTTTTGAACTTATCGAGCCATTAATCCACGAGGCCAATTATACGGCCAGTTTTGAAAAAGCCCAGTTCTGGTTCCAGGAATGGGGCATATGGGTTGTTTTTATGGCTGGCTTTTCTCCGATACCATATAAAATTTTTACCATCTCTGCAGGTGTTGCCAGTATGGCATTTTTACCATTTGTAATCGCTTCTGCAATCGGACGTGGCGCACGTTTTTACCTGGTTGCTGGCCTGATGTTATGGGGCGGTGAGAAAATGCAGCACACTTTACGTAAACATATTGATCGCGTTGGCTGGTTACTGGTTGCAGTTATTATTATTGCGTACTGGCTTGTAAAAACGGGATGAGAAACGGCGTATCAATAATAATATTGTTGCTAGTCGCCCAGTCGTTTGCAGGGTGCACACGATTTACGCCTTATGATCCTTCTTCTCACACAGTAACACCATTCTCAAGCGGTTATTACATTGTGAGCAAGGGTGACACGCTGTACTCTATTGCCTGGCAGGCTGGTCACGATTATCGAAAAGGTGCGGCGTGGAACAATCTTCGATGGCCATACCGAATACATCCAGGTCAACGCATCTCGCTAAGAGCACCTGCAGCAAAACACACAAAAACAACACGTAAACCAAGCAGTTCAACCAGAAATACCCCCTCAAAATATAAGAAAAAACCTGTAAAAAAATCACAGGTCAGAAAGGTAAGATGGGCATGGCCGACACATGGAAAAATTATCGGTTATTTTTCTGAGAAAGAACCCGGAAAAAAAGGGGTAGATATAGCGGGACGCGTTGGCCAACCTATAAAAGCTGCAGCCAGTGGACGTGTTGTGTATAGTGGTAATGGTCTGCGTGGATATGGAAATTTAATAATTATTAAACATAGTGAAACCTATTTCAGCGCCTACGCCCATAATCGTAAAATATTTGTAGAAGAGAACCAAAAGGTAAAGTTGGGACAAAAAATTGCCGATATGGGAAATACCGGTGCGAATAAAGTTATGTTACATTTTGAAATACGTCGTAACGGGCGACCAATTAACCCCTTAAGGTATTTACCAAAAACATAATTATTACGGTAGTAGAATGATGGATAAGGGTGACAAGGAAGAAAAGCTTGAAGAGTTTGAAAAAGAGAGTGATGTAGAAGTACTTCCTGACGAGGACAATAAAGACATCACCGAGGATGACTCTGAAGAAGATACAGAAGAAAAGGTAAGCTACGAGCCTGGTAACATACCTGATGGTCAGCTTGATGCGACCCGGTTGTATCTTAGTGAGATTGGCTTTTCTCCATTATTAACCGCTGAAGAAGAAGTAAAGTATTCACGCCTTGCTTTGAAAGGCGATGAAGCTGCTCGTGCCAAAATGATCGAATGCAATTTACGCCTGGTGGTGAAAATTGCACGTCGATATCTCAATCGTGGTTTAGCGTTGTTGGACCTGATTGAAGAAGGCAACCTTGGGCTGATTCGAGCGGTGGAAAAATTTGATCCTGAACGTGGTTTCCGTTTTTCCACCTATGCTACATGGTGGATTCGTCAAACCATTGAACGGGCAATAATGAACCAGACCCGAACCATTCGTTTACCCATTCACGTGGTCAAGGAAATAAATATCTATCTCCGCGCTGCACGCCACCTGGCGCAAACGCTGGACCACGAACCGAGTCCGGAAGAAATTGCCGAAATGCTCGACAAACCCATAAACGATGTAAAGCGTATGCTGGGGCTGAATGAGCGTATTGCTTCTGTCGACAGTCCTTTGGGGCGTGATGCAGAAAGTACCTTGCTGGATGCGATTCCTGATGAAAACAATATTGACCCGGTAGTTCTGCTACAGGATGATGATGTAAAGAGTAACATCGAAAACTGGTTAAACCAGTTGAGCGATAAGCAACGCGAAGTAGTTGAGCGTCGGTTTGGCTTACACGGTTATGATGTTTCTACGCTGGAAGAAGTCGGTAGTAGTATTGGTGTAACCCGTGAACGAGTGCGACAGATACAGATTGAGGCATTACGGAAGCTGCGTGATATTCTGGAGTCAGAAGGGTACTCGGTAGACGCACTGTTCAAGTAAGCGTTTCAGTTCATCAACAGGATGGCCACAACCTGCCTGTTCTCACTTACTAATATATTGAACGTGCGACATGCCGCTGCGGTATCCATTACCTCCAGGCCGATGCCCCGTGTCGCCGGCAAACTCATTAGCTGGGCTTCCGGGAAGCGGATGGTATCCCCGGTACCTAATAGCAATATTTCCGGTTCAAATCCCATGGCAAATTCGAAGTGGCTGCGGTCCATATCAGCGTAGCTTGTCGGGGATTCTTCATGATGTATCGCATTCGCGGTGATGATCAGGTTTCGTGAGACGCGACACAATCCTGGTTCATCGGTCACCGGTTCGGCACCTTCCGGAAAACTTAGGTCCGCAGGGACAGCCAGGGTGGCTACCCCTGGATCATAGGCATGGATCCGAACACCACTGGATTTTTCGAGATTAAATTTCATGGTTTTTACCCAAGGAATCTATCAAAAGTCACTGAATTATCAGGTAGAATTGACAGTACAATACGCTTGCCGGTAATGTTACCAGCTTTGTAATTTGACTGCGTCCTCAAAGGGGAATTTTTGCACCTTGGGGGCATTTTTTTAACCTGTATTAATGGAATTCCCTGCGTGATCGAAGATTTTCCAAGAATTAAACGTCTGCCACCTTATGTGTTCAACATTGTGAATGAATTGAAGGCAGAAGCACGAGCGCGTGGTGAAGATATCATTGATTTTGGGATGGGCAACCCGGATCAACCGACTCCTAAGCATATCGTTGATAAGCTCATCGAGGTTGCCCAGCGTGGTGATACCCACCGATATTCAGTTTCCAAAGGAATTCCCCGCCTGCGTCGTGCTATTTGCAACTGGTACAAGGACCGTTTTGAGGTAAATCTGGACCCTGAAACTGAGGCTATTGTCACGATCGGCTCTAAAGAGGGGCTTGCTCATTTGGCCATGGCCATCGTTGGCCCAGGTGATGCAGTGCTTGTACCAAACCCGGCTTACCCAATTCATCCTTATGGTTTCATTATTGCCGGTGCGGATATTCGCCATGTACCACTGGTACCAGGTATCGACTTTTTTGAAGAAGTGGAAAAGGCTATCAAGGATTCCTGGCCAAAGCCTAAAATGCTGGTACTCAATTTCCCGGGGAACCCGACGACCCAGTGTGTAGAACTGGAATTTTTTGAGAAGGTTGTTGAAATCGCCCGTGAACATGAAATCTGGGTTGTACACGATATTGCTTATGCGGATATCGCTTTTGACGGGTACAAAGCACCATCAATATTGCAGGTACCCGGCGCCAAAGAAGTTGCGGTCGAGTTTTATTCATTGTCAAAAAGTTACAATATGCCCGGTTGGCGTGTAGGTTTTATGGTGGGTAACCCAATCCTGGTTGCCGCCCTGGCACGCATGAAGTCCTACCTGGACTATGGCATGTTCACACCAATCCAGGTAGCTGCTATCGCTGCACTCGAAGGCCCGCAGGATTGTGTCAAAGAAATTTCTGATATGTACGAAAGTCGTCGTGATGTGCTATGTGATGGTTTAAACGCCCTGGGCTGGAAAGTGGAAAAACCCAAAGCCACCATGTTTGTCTGGGCACCGATACCTGAACAGTTTAAAGAAATGGGCTCACTGGAGTTTTCCAAGTTGTTGCTTAGAGAAGCCAAGGTCGCGGTATCACCAGGTATTGGGTTTGGTGAGTATGGGGATGATCATGTGCGCTTTGGATTGATAGAAAATGAACATAGAACACGACAAGCAATTCGCGGTATACGCGATATGTTTCGCAAGTTTGAGAAAGGAGAATTAAGTGGAACCGGTTAAAGTCGGCCTGTTAGGTTTGGGTACTGTCGGTGGCGGTACGGTCAATGTATTAAAGCGTAATGCTGAAGAAATTGCACGTCGTGCAGGTCGAGGTATCCTGGTAACCCATGCAGCTGCCCGTGATCTGAATAAGCCACGTATTTGTGATACATCGGGTATTACCTTGACGACCAATCCTGAAGAGGTGGTGAATGATCCTGAAGTGCAGATCATCATCGAGTTAATCGGTGGTGAAGGTCTTGCCCTTGATATGGTGATGAAGGCCATTGATAACGGCAAGCATGTGGTTACAGCCAACAAGGCATTAATTGCCAAGCATGGTAACCAGATTTTTGATGCCGCTCAGAAAAAAGGTGTAATGGTTGCTTTTGAAGCTGCGGTTGCCGGCGGCATTCCCATTATTAAAGCTATTCGTGAAGGCCTGGCCGGTAACCATATTCAATGGCTGGCCGGTATTATTAATGGCACCGGAAACTTCATTCTGACAGAAATGCGTGATAAGGGCCGTGATTTTGCTGATGTATTAAAAGAAGCACAGCAACTGGGTTACGCAGAAGCGGATCCGACGTTTGATGTGGAAGGGATTGATGCGGCTCATAAACTAACCATTCTTGCCTCTATCGCGTTCGGGATCCCGTTACAGTTTGAGAAAACCTTTACTGAAGGTATCACGAAGATCACCCGTGAAGATGTTGAGTATGCAGAAGAACTGGGATATCGCATCAAGCACCTGGGAATTTCTCGACGCACCGACAAGGGTGTAGAATTGCGTGTACATCCAACACTGATTCCGGAACGTCGTCTGATTGCCAATGTTGATGGTGTTATGAACGCGGTTCTGGTTCAGGGCGATGCTGTAGGCCCAACACTTTATTATGGCGCCGGTGCCGGCGATGAACCGACAGCTTCTGCGGTAGTTGCTGATGTCGTTGATGTGGTACGTGTATTAACTTCGGATCCTGAAAACCGTGTGCCTCACCTGGCCTTTCAGCCAGATGCCTTATCGGATTTACCAATACTCGATATGGAGGAAGTTGAAACGGCTTATTATTTGCGCATGCAAGCTAAAGACCGCCCTGGTGTGCTGGCCGACGTAACCAGGGTGCTGGGTGATAAAGGTATCAGTATTGAAGCCATGATTCAGAAAGAACCGGCGGAGTCAGAAAACAAGGCTGATATTATCATGTTGACACATCGTGTTATGGAAAAACAGATGAATGATGCCATTGCGCAAATAGAACAACTGGAAGCTATCACCGGTTCAGTAACACGTATTCGTATGGAAACTTTAGGCTAAGTTCCAGAGTAAAGATTTATTGTATTGAGGAAAAAGTAATGCCATTTCGTAATCGCTATACAGGATTGATTGACAAGTACCGTGATCGTTTACCGGTACATGATGACACGCGTATCATCAGTCTTGGTGAAGGTAATACCCCGTTAATACGTTTACACAACATTCCAAAGCTAATTGGTAAGGATGTTGATATTTACGTGAAGTATGAAGGACTCAACCCAACAGGTTCTTTCAAAGATCGCGGTATGTGTATGGCCGTTACCAAAGCAGTTGAAGAGGGTAGTAAAGCAATTATCTGTGCTTCTACCGGTAATACTTCGGCAGCAGCGGCTGCTTATGCTGCTCGAGCCGGCATTACGGCATTCGTATTAATTCCTGACGGCAAGATTGCTTTAGGTAAACTGGCACAGGCCATGATGCATGGTGCGGTGGTTATTCAAATTAAAGGTAACTTTGATGCTGGTATGCAACTGGTTAAGGACGTCGGTGATGATGCACCCGTCACTATCGTTAATTCCATCAACCCGTATCGCTTGCAAGGGCAGAAAACAGCTGCCTTTGAAATCCTGGAAGAACTGGGCAGTGCGCCTGACTTTCACTGTATCCCGGTAGGTAATGCTGGAAATATAACAGCACACTGGATGGGCTATAGTGAATACCATGAAAACGGTATTGTAAACGGCCGTCCCAAGATGGTGGGTTACCAGGCAGCAGGTTCTGCACCATTCATGCGAGGTGAAATGGTGGATAACCCGGAAACCGTGGCAACCGCTATACGTATCGGTCATCCCCAAAGCTGGGATAAAGCCTGGAAGGTTAAGGAAGAATCAGGTGGCTGGTTTGATGAATGTACAGATGAAGAAATCCTGGCTGCACAAAAGCTGCTGGCAGAAAAAGAAGGTGTGTTCTGTGAACCAGCTTCAGCAACTTCTCTGGCTGGTGCCTTAAAAGATATCGAATCAGGTAAAATACCGGAAGGTAGCAAGATTATCTGCACCCTGACCCTGATTTATCCAACCTCAACAAGATCTTATCTCATTCAGATCGTATCCCGGCAAATGACGTGATTGAACATGATTTTATCTTGCATCAGTTGAGTGAGTATTCAGATCAACATAACGATTGGCCATTAGCAGAATGGCGGCTGGCACTGGAGGATATTAACGAATCACCAGGTCAACATCACTGGTTATGTGCTGATCCTGTTTACATTCACCCGGACAGGTCAGAGGCATTGTTGCTAGCGCATGAAGAACTGGAAATCACGCACGAAGAAGCGGAACAACTGGCCAACCTGATTAATCAGCACTATAAGGATGAGCCATGGGAATTACACGTTGGTTCTACACATCGCTGGTATATAAAATCGCTTCAGGATTATGAACTGCAAACACGTACAATAAACTCTGTTAAAGGTAAAAACATTTTTGATTATCTGCCTTCCGGCAACGATGCGCGCTACTGGCAACAATGTATGAATGAATTGCAGATGTTGTTACATACTAGTGATATCAATCAACAACGTGAAGAAAAAGGATTATTACAAATAAATAGCCTCTGGTTATGGGGGTATGGCAAAAGAGCTAGTGAAGCCGGGTTAAATTGGGATAAAATTTATTCCGATGATGCTGTACTGAATGGCCTGGGTATAATCAGTGGTTGTGATGTTGCGCGACTTACTGATGAGCTCGAAGATATTGAAGATACTAAAGGTAATATCCTGGTCTATATACAGCGGCTAGAAGAAGCATCACAACAACAGGATATATTCACCTGGCTGGAAGAACTACAATACCTCGAAAAATACTGGTTTGAACCGTTGCTCAAGAAAATGGAGGAATTGCCAGAGTTGCTGGTGACTTTGTTAATCGATAATAACATGGCTTTCCAGGTCTCTAGAAAACATATGAAGCGCTGGTGGCGATCTAAAAACAGGAACAAGTTGTATTAATAATGAATTCGCAACATATTATCCATCGTCGCGATCTTCCTGTTATTTCAGACACCATTCAGAATGAGTTGCACCCGGTCTTGGCTCGAATTTATGCTGCAAGGAATATTACTTCCATCGAACAACTGAACTATTCATTGAATGTGCTGCATGACTGGCAGGATTTAAAGTGTATTGAGGATGCGGTTGAACTACTGACGACAGCATTGAAAGAACAGCAAAAGATCGTTGTGGTTGGTGATTTTGACGCGGACGGTGCCACCAGTACCGCACTGGCAGTCAGGGGGTTGCGTGCTATGGGTGCAAAACATGTGAGCTACCGGGTGCCTGACAGGTTTAAATTTGGTTATGGCCTGACACCAGAAATTGTCGATGATATAGCCAGTCTTGAACCGGATTTAATTGTTACCGTTGATAATGGTATTTCCAGTGTTGATGGTGTTGCTGTTGCGAAACAAAAAGGTATCACGGTACTGATTACTGATCATCATCTACCTGGAGAACAACTCCCAGATGCAGATGCAATTGTTAATCCCAATCAGCCTGGAGACAGGTTTCCCTGTAAAGCGCTTGCTGGTGTCGGTGTTATGTTTTACGTGTTAATGGCATTGAGAGCTAAGCTACGCGAGCTGAACTGGTTCGACGTAAATAATTTGCCAGATCCCAACCTGGCACAATGGTTGGATATAGTAGCTCTTGGAACGGTGGCCGACGTAGTACCGCTGGAACATGCCAATCGTATCCTGGTATCGCAAGGTCTTGCGCGAATACGGGCCGGCCAACTTTCACCTGGTATCAAGGCGTTACTTGATGTTGCAGGGCGTAATCCATCACGACTGGTTGCCAGTGACCTTGGTTTCACTGTTGGACCTCGTATTAATGCCGCGGGTCGCCTGGATGATATGTCACTGGGTATTGAGTGCCTGTTGACGGATAGTGAACTTGAAGCAAAACAATATGCCAGTCAGCTTGATACTTTGAATCGTGAACGTCGCCAGATTGAAACCGGTATGCAGGAGCAGGCATTGGCAATTTTGCAGGAATTTCTACAGCTACATGGACATGATGACTTACCAGTAGGGCTGTGCCTGTTTGAGCCAGAATGGCACGAGGGTGTCATTGGTATCCTGGCTTCACGGATAAAAGATAAATTGCATCGCCCGGTGATTGCTTTTGCACAATCTGAAAATGGTGATTTGAAAGGATCAGCGCGTTCAGTAAAAGGAGTACATATTCGTGATGTTCTGGATGCGATTGCAACAAAACACCCGGATTTGATTACCAAGTTTGGTGGACATGCCATGGCAGCAGGACTGAGCTTACCAAGGGACAACTTGCCTGAATTTAGCAGAGCATTTGCCGATGAGGTCAGTAAATACCTGGAACGTGAAGAATTGCATGGTGTAATCCATTCTGACGGGGAACTGCCTGACTCAGATATTCAGATTGAACTGGCGGATATATTACGTAATGCAGGTCCATGGGGACAACAATTCGAGGAGCCGGTGTTTGATGGCAGGTTTGAGGTGGTCAATAGACGTATCGTTGGAGAGAAACACCTGAAGCTGGTATTACAGCTACCAGGCTCTCAAAGATATATCGATGCCATCGCTTTTAACACCGTTGATGATGAGTGGCCAGAGAATGTGCAACGCGTTGAATTGGCCTACCGACTGGATATAAACGAGTACCAGGGCAGGCAAAACCTGCAACTTATGGTGGATTACATTCATCCATGTGGATAGTTTTCAGGTGCTCATGTATGATACGCCCTTTGAATTTCAAGTAGTTAGCTGGACCATTAATGGAAGTCAATGCTATTCAATCCCGTATCAAAGATATGAAGGGTCGTTCTCAAGACCTGAGGGGGTATCTTTGACTATGAAGCCAAGAGTGAACGCCTAGCGGAAGTTGTCCGCGAACTGGAAGCACCTGATATCTGGAACAATCCTGAGCAGGCCCAGGAACTGGGTCGTGAGCGTGTACGCCTGGAAAAAGTGGTCAATGTTCTTAACAAGCTGGAAACTGATCTGAGTGATTCGGAAGAATTACTGGAAATGGCAGTTGAAGAAAATGATGAGGGCACGCTGGAAGAAGTGGAAGCAGATCTCGATTTGCAGGAAGCTTCCCTTGCCCAACTGGAATTTCAGCGTATGTTTTCCGGTGAAATGGATGCCAATAATGCTTTTCTTGATATCCAGGCAGGTTCTGGTGGTACCGAGGCACAAGACTGGGCAGAAATGCTGTTACGCATGTATCTGCGTTGGGGCGAGGCAAATGGTTTTGAGACAGAGCTGGAAGAAGTGTCGGCCGGGGAAGTGGCAGGTATCAAGAGTGCAACTATTAAGTTTAGCGGTGAATATGCTTTCGGTTGGTTAAGGACGGAAACCGGTGTACATCGCCTGGTGAGAAAATCTCCGTTCGATTCAGGTAACCGCCGGCATACTTCATTTGCTTCTGTTTTTGTGTCCCCCGAAATTGATGACAACATAGAAATTGAAATCAACCCGGCTGATTTACGTATTGATACTTATCGAGCCAGTGGTGCTGGTGGACAGCACGTTAATAAAACCGATTCGGCAATCCGAATTACCCATGAACCGAGTGGTATCGTGGTACAGTGTCAAAGCGGTCGATCCCAGCACCAGAACAAAGATAATGCCATGAAACAGTTAAAAGCCAAGCTGTATGAAATGGAACTGCAGAAACAAAATGCCGAAAAACAGGCCATGGAAGAGACCAAGTCGGATATTGGCTGGGGTAGTCAGATTAGATCTTATGTTCTGGATCAATCACGCATTAAAGACTTACGTACCAGTGTTGAAACCAGCAACACCCAGGCAGTTCTGGATGGGGATATCAACATGTTTATTGAAGCAAGTTTAAAAAGCGGTTTGTAAAAGTTTAATTCAAAGAGAAGAAATATGTCAGATCAAAAAGAGCAACAACCTGTTGATGAAAATAAACTGATCGCCGAACGTCGTCGCAAGTTAAGTGAACTGCGTGAAAAGGGTGTAGCTTTCCCGAATGACTTTCGTCGCAATGTGATGGCAGGTGAGTTACACGCGGAATACGGCGACAAGAGCAAGGAAGAACTACAAGAACTTGGCGTGCGTGTCAGTGTTGCTGGGCGAATGATGTTAAAACGCGTCATGGGGAAAGCCAGTTTTGCAACCGTACAGGATATGTCAGGCCGTATCCAGTTTTACGTGGCACGTGATGATCTGCCTGAAGGTGTATATAACGAACAGTTTAAAAAATGGGACCTGGGTGACATCATCGGTGGTGAAGGTATGCTGATGAAAACTAATAAAGGCGAATTGTCTGTCAAGGTAGATTCAATACGACTGTTAACCAAAGCGTTACGCCCTCTACCGGAGAAGTTTAAAGGTGTCAGCGATCAGGAAATTCGTTATCGCCAGCGTTACCTCGATTTGATTATGAACGAGGAATCGCGAAATACCTTCAGGATACGTTCAAAAATTATTACCCATATCCGCGAGTTCCTGACAGAAAAGAACTTTCTTGAAGTTGAAACACCAATGATGCAGGTGATTCCAGGGGGGGCAACGGCTCGTCCATTTACTACTTATCATAATGCACTGGATATGGATCTTTTCCTACGTATTGCACCCGAGTTATATCTGAAGCGTCTTGTTGTCGGTGGTTTTGAACGGGTCTTTGAAATTAACCGTAATTTCCGAAATGAAGGCTTATCAACACGACATAATCCCGAATTTACCATGATTGAATTCTACGAAGCCTATGCGACTTATCATGACCTTATGGATATTACAGAGGAAATGCTGCGTTCTATTGCTAAAAATGTCATTGGCAAAACGTTGATTGAATACCAGGGTGATACCTATGATTTTGGTAAACCATTCGTACGCATGACGGTGAAAGAGTCAATCCTGCACTTTAACCCTGATGTGACAGAAGCAGAACTGGACGATCTGGATAAGGCGCGAACCATTGCGAATCGGCTTGAGATTCCATTAAAGGATTCTTATGGCCTTGGTAAGGTGCAGATCGAAATATTTGAAAAAACTGTTGAGCATCGTTTGATGGATCCAACCTTTATTACTGCCTATCCTACAGAAGTATCACCTCTGGCACGCCGTAATGATGATGATCCCTTCGTTACGGATCGCTTTGAGTTTTTTGTTGGTGGGCGCGAAATTGCCAATGGTTTCTCGGAACTTAATGATGCCGAAGACCAGGCTGAACGGTTTCAGAAGCAGGTGGAGGAAAAAGAAGCTGGTGATGATGAAGCGATGTTCTTCGATGAAGATTACGTCACTGCTTTGGAGCATGGTATGCCACCTACAGCAGGTGAGGGGATTGGTATCGATCGCCTGGTGATGTTGTTTACCGATTCACCATCGATTAGAGATGTCTTGCTCTTTCCTCATATGAGACCAGAAGCATAACGGAGTTATGCTTGGGTCATATTGAGCAAAACTCGTAGAGGTTTTAAGTACGACCAGAAGGGTGAGGCTGGTTTATATATTCTTTATATAACCTCTTATTGGCTATTTTTCGCGCTCAAGCGGAACCTCGTAAGGTAAATCGATGAATTCCAGCTGGGGACCATTCTTGCCCTGTAAATGGATAGACTCCTGCTCTGCCTGGGCAATCTGAAGTACCGCAAGCAGTTCAATACCCCCCCGGGGGGAGGGTTGGGCCTGTACCACTTTTCCCACACTTTCATCCGAGCCAGAACTGAACAGGTTATCACCGGCTGAGGGTAATGTACCTGTGTCTGAATATGCCCGATACATGCGGCGTTTCAATTTACCAAGATACTGCATGCGGGCTACCACTTCCTGGCCGGGATAACAGCCTTTTTTGAAGCTGATACCATCAATGGCATGTAAATTGGTCATCTGTGGAACAAAAGCTTCCACCGTACCTGAAAACACATCGGGAATGCCTGCCTCAATGTCCTGTAATGCCCATACACCGGCGCCTACAGTTTTGCCTTGTTTAGCAAAAGATTTCCACAGTTCTGCCAGCACTTCCGGTTGACCATAAACTTCAAAACGTGGCCTGGTGCCAGGGATCCGTATGACACATACCCCATCTTTCTGAGAGACATTATTGATGTCTTCAGGTGCAGTGATACCAGCATCTGATAGTAATTGAACTGCGTTGTCACCATGCAGACCAAACCGGGCAAGGTCATTACTGATATCTTCAAGGATAACCTGTGAACGTAAAATAAACATGCGTAGTCGTTTCAAGGTTGCTTCAAGTGTATCAGCAGGTAGACGGATAAGGTATTTGTTGTTGAACCTGAATACTCTCAGGCTGGCCAACATACGGCCTTTTGGACTGCAGTAACTACTAAGTTGGCTATGCGTATCATCGACCAGTTTAATATCGTTACTTAACTGGTTCTGTAAAAAATCAGCAGCATCATCACCCTCAACTGCAATAATTCCATAGTGGGAGAGATCTGCAATAATCGTTTGCTGGTTGCTGTTAAGTTCGTTATCCGGATCACCAAAATCTCTGACAGTATTATCAACAATATTTGCACCGGACTGTTCTAGAAAAGATTGCCATGTTGTATTCATTCGTCAAACCACTTTAATATGTAGTACATAAATTAAATATAATCCGAGATTCCCATATAACCTGGAGTGTTTTATAGTTACTCATTATACACTGACTGAAATGTCGAAATAGACTAGACTTGTACTAATCATCAAAAATTACATGGAAAAAGTGATTTATAATAAAGCCAAACAGCGCCCCAAGTTCATTAATTTGTTGAAAATCAGGATGCCCATCACAGCAGTTGTATCCATCTTGCACCGTATTTCTGGTCTGATTCTCTTTTTGGTTTTACCGCTCATTATTTATGGTCTGGGTCTATCCCTTCAAGGCAGGGATGGTTTTGAACAGGCCATATTGATATCGAAATCAACACCTGTACAGTTGTTGATAATCTTTACAGTAGTATCGGTTATTTATCATTTGCTGGCAGGAATTCGGTTTTTATTGATTGATATAGATATTGGCTTAAATATAGTAGCTGCTCGCTGGACTGCAATTATTGTTATTCTCATTACTGTAATAAGTATGGTGCTGCTGGTAATAGGGGTGACTGGCTTATGAGCGTACAAGGGCAGGGATTCCGGGCATGGTTATTACAACGTATCTCAGCCGTCTATATTGGTATCTACCTGGTGGTCGCATCCGTTTGCATCATGATAAATATCGATAATGTCAGCTATGTTCAGTGGCAACAGATGTTATCCACACCATTTATCAATATATCACTGCTGTTGTTCTTTTATGCCATCTTTTTACATACCTGGATTGGAAGCAGAGATATCATTATTGATTATGTCAAACCTGTTTCCTTGAGGTTGGTTTTATTAGCAGCCATTGCTTTGGGGATAATTGTGATGTTGCTATGGGTGAGCCTGATACTATTGTCGGTACTGCAGTTATGAAGATACCTCGACGCAAGTTTGATACGTTAGTGATTGGCGCTGGTGGCGGAGGGCTACGAGCTGCCCTGCAACTTGCCGAGGCCGATGCCAAGGTGGCCGTAGTGTCAAAGGTATTCCCAACGCGTTCTCATACTGTTGCGGCGCAGGGAGGGATGAACGCGGCGCTGGCCAATGTCTTGCCGGATAACTGGCACTGGCACATGTATGACACGATTAAGGGAAGCGACTACCTGGGCGATCAGGATGCGATTGAGTATATGTGTCGCGAGGCGTCAAACCTTGTTGTGGAACTGGAACATGCCGGGGTGCCATTCTCCCGCCTGGATAATGGTAAAATATATCAACGTCCATTTGGTGGTCAAAGCCAGAACTTTGGCGGAGAGCAGGCTGCACGTACCTGTGCAGCTGCAGACAGAACCGGCCACGCCATCTTGCATACCCTGTACCAACAAAATATCAAGAACAAAACACATTTTTTCGATGAGTACTTTGCGATCGATCTGATAAAAGACAAGGAAGGATTCGTTCTGGGTGCGCTGGTTCTGGAAATTGAAACAGGGGAACCATTATTAATCGAGGCCAGGACGACATTGCTGGCAACAGGCGGAGCTGGCCAGTTATTCAGGACGAATACCAATGCCAAGATTAACACCGGTGATGGTATGGCCATGGCTTTGAGAGCAGGAATCCCACTGCAAGACATGGAGTTTTTCCAGTTTCATCCTACCGGTATTGCGGGTAGAGGGATGCTTATTACCGAAGGTGCTCGTGGTGAAGGTGGTTACCTGATCAATAAAGATGGTGAACGTTTTATGGAGCGGTATGCTCCACATGCGAAGGATCTTGCCAGTCGTGACGTGGTAAGCCGGGCCATTTCAACAGAAGTCCGTGAAGGGCGTGGTTGCGGTGAGAAGAATGATCATGTTCTGTTAAAACTTGATCATCTTGGGAGAGAGGTTCTTTATCAACGTTTACCTGGTATTTGCCAGACCTCAAAAACTTTCCTGGGTGTTGATCCTGCAGAAGAGCCGATACCTATTTTTCCAACAGCACATTACACCATGGGTGGTATCCCAACCAACCGGCATGGGCAGGTTATCGTGCCTGTTGATACCGGCCAGGAATCTATTCCGGGATTATATGCAGTTGGTGAATGTGCTTGTGTTTCGGTACATGGTGCAAACCGTCTGGGAGGTAATTCATTACTTGATATCGTCGTCTTTGGACGAGCTGCAGGTAACGACATTATCGATTACCTGCGAAAGAACCGTTATCAACGACCACTTGATGAGGACAGTGTAGATAAGGCAATAGAACATATGCAACGTTGGGAGAAAAAAGGTAAAGGTGAGCAGGTTGCACAGGTTAAACATGATTTACAGGCAGTCATGGAAGACTATTGTGGTGTCTTCAGAACAGAAGAAGTCTTGCAGGAAGGTCTGAACAAGGTGATTGAAATCGAAAAGCGTCTTGAAGATGTTCGCCTTGCTGATCACAGCAAGATATTCAATACCTCGCGCATTGAAGCATTTGAACTGGAGAACCTGGTAGAAATTGCATTGGCAACAGTAGCATCGGCATTAGGCAGAATGGAAAGCCGCGGTGCCCATTCACGCATTGACTTTCCGGAACGTGATGATCAGCAATGGTTAAAACATAGTCTGTTTTATAAAGAAGAAAGACGACTCGATTATAAACCAGTTACCATGAAGCCTATTACGGTAGATTCGTTTCCACCAAAAGAGCGTGTTTATTAGATGCAGAAACGATTCAAAATATACCGCTATAACCCGGAAATTGACGGCAAGCCCTACATGCAGGAGATCGTACTTGATAATGTACAGCGCGGCATGATGCTGCGTGACGCATTATTAAAGATCAAGGAACTGGATGAGACCTTTACTTTCCGACATTCCTGTGGCGAAGGTGTTTGCGGGTCTGATGCCGTCAATATAAATGGAATGAACGGACTGGCATGCCTAACCTCACTTGAGGCGTTGAAAGAACCTGTCGAGGTCAGGCCTGTTCCCGGTATGCCGGTAATACGTGATCTGGTAGTTGATATGACACAGTTTTACCAACATTATCGCGAAATCAAGCCCTACATGATTGTGCACGATCCAGAACCGGAAACTGAATACCTGCAAACTCCGGAGCAGCGTGCAAAACTTGATGGTTTATACGAGTGTATCTTGTGTGGTTGCTGTAGCACTGCTTGTCCATCATTCTGGTGGAACCCGGATAAATTTCGTGGCCCAGCAGCCTTGTTACAGGCCTATCGTTTTATGGCGGATTCGCGCGATCAGGGAACTGTTGAAAGGCTTAATGAACTGGATGGTCCGTACCGATTATTCCGCTGTCATTCAATCATGAACTGTGTCAATGTATGCCCGAAAGGGCTAAATCCAACTGCAGCAATTGGTAATATAAAAAAGCTAATGCTGAGGGAAATGATCTGATGGATGCGATCGAGACCCAAAACATGGATCGTGAAACACTTGCCAGACTACGCTGGCAGTGTCGGCGAGGCATGTTGGAACTGGACCTTATGTTACAACCATTCGTGGAAGATCATTATAAAAGCCTGTCAGAACCAGGCAAGGCTGCTTTCAGAAAATTATTAACATACCCTGATCAGGAACTACTTGAAATGCTGATGGGAAATAAAATACCAGGCAACAGGGAAGTCGCCGATGTCACACATAAAATTCGACAGGCCATTGCAAATCAGGCTTGTCTACTCACCACAGCATAATTATTTCTTGTACTATGTGCATGCCCTGGCTGTAGTATTGATGCTATTGCTATTTGGTTTATATGCGATTATCAAGCTATTGATCATTTTATATATAAGTATGAGTCTTTTGTATCTGAAAAAATATGCAAAACGTCATTATTCTGGCAGATTACACTATATCGGTGAAATCAACAGGATGTGGATTAGTGGGTCTAACGAGGAAAAGTTATTGTATCAACATGGAATCATTTTACATCCACGATTGGTATTATTAAATTTTTTAAGCGCAAAAAATAAGAAATATTTCTGGTTATTATTCCCGGACAGTTTGGATAAAGATACTTTCAGGAGAATCAGAGTGTTTATTCGTTATTCAACAGCCGAAACAATGTCACCACCGGTGTAATTGACTGGCTTGAGAATCGTATTAACAGGTGGCTTGCTGCTATCTGGCTCTGGGTAATCGAGAGTATAGTGAAGACCACGACTTTCTTTACGGGAAATAGCTGACTGAATCATGAGATCTGCAACCACTGTCAGGTTACGTAATTCCAGCAAGTCATTGGTGACACGGAAGTTTCCGTAATACTCATCAATTTCTGAAAGCAATAGCTGCACTCGACGTTGTGCACGCTGCAGGCGTTTATTTGTTCTTACTATGCCAACGTAATCCCACATGAAGCGCCGAAGTTCATCCCAGTTATGGGTGACCACAACCTCTTCATCAGAATCAGTTACCCGGCTTTCATCCCATTCAGGCAAAATTTCTTTCGAGGCTGATGTCTTTGACTGGGCTTTAATTGTTTCACTGGCTGACTGCGCAAATACCAGGCATTCAAGAAGTGAATTACTGGCCATACGATTGGCACCATGCAAGCCGGTAAAAGCTGTTTCTCCAATGGCATATAAGCCAGGAATATCTGTTTGGCCTTTCAGGTCCGTCATTACGCCCCCACAGGTGTAATGGGCAGCGGGTACCACGGGAATAGGTTGCTTGCTCATGTCATAGCCAAATTCCAGGCAACGTTCATAAACTGTAGGAAAATGTTGCTTGATAAAATCAGCCGGTTTGTGGCTGATATCAAGATAGAGGCAATCAGAGCCAATGCGCTTCATTTCATGATCGATGGCTCTTGCGACGATATCTCGTGGTGCCAGTTCACCACGTTGATCAAATTCTTTCATGAATTCCGAACCATCAGGGCGACGCAGAATTCCACCTTCACCACGCACCGCTTCTGTAATCAGGAATGATTTGGCATGTGGATGATATAAGCAGGTAGGGTGGAACTGGTTAAATTCCAGGTTAGCAACACGACAACCAGCTCGCCAGGCCATGGCAATGCCATCACCTGTCGAGGTATCCGGGTTACTGGTATACAGGTAGACCTTGCTGGCTCCACCTGTTGCCAGCACAGTGTGGCGTCAATGGTTTGGGCCACTGAGTCCCAGCTTTTGCCGGGTAATGAGATCGACGGCAATATGCTGCTCATGGATATGAATATTGGGGTGAGCACGAACTTTTTGTTCCAGTGTGGTTTCGACGGCCCGTCCGGTAGCATCGCTGGCATGTATAACACGGCGATGACTATGTCCACCTTCCCGGGTCAGGTGATAACCGTGGCCATCATCGTTATGAGTAAAACTGATCCCCTGGTCGATGAGCCACTGGATACACTCTTTGGCATGCTGAACAGTAAATCGAACAGTCTCGGGATTGCAAAGTCCAGCCCCGGCATCGAAAGTATCTTTTTCATGTGACTCAATGCTGTCATCGTCAGCCAGAACCGCGGCAATCCCTCCCTGGGCATACAGGGTTGAACCCTCAGACAAAATTCCTTTTGAAATCAAGCAGATACGATGTGTGCCAGCAAGACGCAAAGCGAGGCTTAAGCCCGCAGCGCCACCGCCTATGACCAGAACATCACATTCATATTGTGGGGCGGAGGGATTTTGTGTCGTTTTGCTCATGTATGAATCTGTTTCAATTTCTTAACCATGTGGTCTATTTTCACAAGATCTTTGTTGTGATGCGATAAAGCGTTTAAAATCCTGTTGTTACTATAAAATTATATAACAGACTTTAAATAAAAACTGGCTTTACTGGCGAACTCAATCGGCATTTTACTGTCTATGTTTACGGGTTCGGGCAGCAGCCTGCAACAGAAAATAAGGAAGCTGCCCAAATGGGCGAGAATGTCACTGATCAAGCGTTGGTAGAGCGCGTGCAACAGGGTGATAAGAAGGCCTTTGACCTGCTGGTATTGAAATATCAACACCGCATTATGAAGGTACTGTCACGCTATATGTACGACCAGCATGAAGTCCAGGATCTGGCCCAGGAAGCGTTTATCAAGGCTTACCGGGCACTACCTAACTTTAGAGGTGACAGTGCGTTTTATACCTGGTTGTATCGTATTGCGATCAATACGGCCAAGAACCACCTGGTAGCACAGGGCCGTCGGCCTCCCAGTGAGGATATTGATGCCTCGGATGCTGAACAGTATGACGGTGATTCGGCATTGAAAGAATATGCATCTCCCGAAAGGGAATTGCTAACTGATGAAATTCAGCGAGTTGTGGCAGCGGCAATTGATGAATTGCCGGATGATTTGAAAACCGCCATTACTCTAAGAGAGCTTGAGGGAATGAGCTACGAGGAAATAGCAGATGCAATGGATTGTCCGATTGGAACGGTCAGGTCAAGGATCTTTCGCGCGCGTGAAGCGATTGATACCAAACTTAAACCGTTACTGAGTTAGCCGATAACAGAAAGACTAATATAGCAGGCAGGTAGTTATGAGTAATCAATTTGACGAACAATTTTCTGCACTCGTCGATGGTGAAGAAGTACAGTCTTCAGATGTACTTGCTCGTATCCAGCAAGATGATGAGTTAAGGCGACGCTGGCAACGATATCATATGATCCGTGATGCCTTGACGGGGCATATCGAAGGTCAGAATTTGCCTGATATTTCATCGCAAGTCAGTCAGGCGCTGGAGAACGAGCCGACTATCTTGGCGCCAAAACGCAAAGTTCCCCGGTTACAAACTATATACAAGCAAGCCAGTGGCTTTGCTGTTGCAGCAGCTGTAGCCACCGTTGCTGTCATTACAGTTCAGCAAACCCAGGTTGCCCAAGACAGTAATATCCAGACAGCAGCAATAAACAACCCGGTAACAAACGTGCAGGTAACAACGGTTAAACATTCTGATAATTCGCGTCTTGATTCAGCTGTTGAATCTAAACTCAGTGGTTACCTTGTACAACACAATGAGTATTCAGTGGCTGCAAAAATGCAGGGTGCATTACCTTATATGCGTATTGTCAGTGTAACACCAGGTAAGCGTATTGATGCTCAGGCTGCCAATGAAAAATAAAGCTGCCGTTTTAACTATAATTCTATTTTTACCATTACTGGCATATGCCAGTGAAAATTATGAGCAGGTGCAAGAATG
>JARRJY010000057.1:0-12872 GCA_037388705.1 Gammaproteobacteria bacterium | reverse complement strand
GCAACACGTTTGTTGGAGGTGCTTCTTATGACGTTGGTAATGCAATCATTACTGAAGCAGCATCTGGTGATTTTTATATCATGAGTTTACCTGATGCAGATAACAACATGCTGCTTGATTCAGGAGCCGTACACCTGGTGGCGCAATAAATTCAGTAAAAAGTTTGCTGCCAGAACTGATCTTTCAGGAACTTTTCCGGTGTACCAGGGTCATAGGTTATGAGCGCTTTTAGCGCTCTTCCCACAACCCTCCCTTGAGTGGGAATTTAAAACCCCGGTCTCCCCAAAGCCGGGGGAACTTATACGCCCCGGATGGTTTACCCTACACATATCTCGTTTTTTCGGAAAAAAGATTCGTACATCGCGGCCCCAATAATGATCAGGCCCCCGAGAATAGTTGTCGCGGTTGGTATTTCACCAATAACGAGGGCGGCAAACAAGGTGGCGTAAAGTACCTGCATGCAGGCGACCAAGCTGGCGGTCTTGGCCTTGAGATGTAACAGGCTGTGAGCAAACAAAGTATGTGGCAGGGCTGTAAATACCACGCCAAGTAACAGTAGTTGCCACCACTGAAAAGAAGTAACTTGCGGAATTACCGTACTTCCGAATGGCAGCAACACCACGATCACCGTCATTGACTGGTACAACAGCGTATGGCGCGCTGAGATGTGAGAGCAATGCTTACGTTGAATAATATTGCGCAGCGAAAACAACAGTGCGGATAGCACCCCCCATAAAACGCCCTGGGTGGCGTGGTTGGTTAACTCGATGGTTGGCATCAAAAAATAAATCCCCAGCAGGACCGCAAAACCACTCGCTATATCGACAAGATGTGGTCGTTCGCCATGAAACAGGGGCTCAAGGAAAACCGTGATCACGGGAAAGGTATACAAGGCAATGGCCCCAATGGCGATGGAGGACACCTGCATTGCATGAAAGTAGGTAACCCAATGAGCGGCGAGCAGGGCGCCGAGCAACATCATCAACAGGTAATCCCTGCCCTGTCGCAGATAAAGAGGTTCTGATTTGATGCGGATATACAGGGCTATCGCCAACACGGCAAATATGCTGCGCAAAAGGGTAATTTCCAGCGCCGTCAATGAGATTAGCTTGGAAAATAGTGCAGTCAGGCCAAAAATGAATACCGCTACATGAACGGCAAACAGCCCTTCGCGAGAGTGGTGCATGTTTTAGGAGCCCTGGTATTCCAGCCAGCCGTCGATGACAGCCAGTGCTTCATCAACACCTGTCTTCTTGGTAGCAGAAAACAGCTGGATCGACACATTTGGCTGATCTTTTAGCTCTTTTTTCACCTTTAACAGACTGTTCATGGCTGCGCCGCGTTTCTGTTTATCGGCCTTGGTAAGCAGGATATGCACAGGCATCTTTGTATGAGCACACCAGGCCAGCATTTGCTGGTCAAAATCGGTGAGTGGGTGGCGAATATCCATGAGTAAAATCAGTCCCCGCAAGGATTGGCGCATCCCTAGGTAGTTTTCCATGGCCTGGCCCCATTGCATTTTTACTTTGTCAGGCACCTTGGCAAAACCATAGCCGGGCAGATCTACCAGGCGATGCTCATCATCCAGCCTGAAAAACACCAGGTGCTGGGTACGCCCCGGGGTTTTGCTGGTACGGGCAAGGCTTTTTCGGCCAGTCAAGGCATTCAGTGCGCTGGATTTACCCGCGTTGGAGCGCCCTGCAAATGCCACTTCAAAGCCGGCGTCATCCGGTGCCTGCTGTGGTGTTGGCACACTTATCAGAAATTCGGCACGGTTATAGCGTGCCTGGCGATTGGGTTTTTTGTTCGCTTTCTGGTCTGGCCTGGAAGCACTGTTTTGGCTCATTTTTCCTAATATTCTCAGGTTATTTACTTGGGTTTATAGATGTGTGTTTCACGCCTTGGTAGGGTATAATCCGCATCGCTTGACCAAATATCTGGGGGCTTGTTATAAAGCCCTTCGATTTTATTCATCCGTTTCTGGATAGTTTATCACGCATGTGAGTTCCAGAATGGGGATTAACCACCGATTTGGATTGAGGAGTCATATTAGAATGAAAAAAATGTTACTTACTGCATCAGCTGTTGCCCTGATGACAATGGGTTCAGTTGCTCACGCTGATGGTCAGAAAACTTATCAGGCTGCATGTTTCGCATGCCATGGTACTGGCGCTGCTGGCGCACCTAAAATGGGTGACAAGGCTGCCTGGGCACCACGTATCAAACAAGGTATGGACGTTTTGGAAAAACATGCCATTAAAGGTTTCAAAGGCAGCAAAGGTTTTATGCCTGCAAAGGGTGGCCGAGCTGACTTAAGTGATGCAGATGTTAAATCTGCCGTGGCATATATGGTTTCACAGAGCAAATAAGCTCTGTGTTTCCCTATTTAGTTTTAACAGAAAAAATTTAAGGTTGGTTAGTCTCTATGAACTATAAACAGTTAATTGCATCTGTTTTGTTTGCTGCAGTAGCTGTAAGCGCTCATGCTGCAGGTGATGCAAAAGCAGGGGAAGCAAAAGCAGGCGTTTGTTTTGGTTGTCACGGTGTAGGTGGTAACAGTACAAACCCATCCTGGCCCAAGTTAAACGGTCAGCATGCCAAGTACATTGCCAAGCAATTGGCTGATTTCAAAAATGGTAAAAAACGTAGTGACCCATTAATGGCTGGTCAGGTTGCAGCTTTATCTAATCAAGATATGGAAAACCTCGCTGCATATTTTGCCAAGCAGAAAGCAACCATGGGTCAGGCTGATAAAACTAAAGTTGCTCTGGGTGAAAAAATTTACCGTGGAGGTAACAGCGCTAAAGGTGTAGCAGCATGTATGGGTTGTCATGGACCAACCGGTTCAGGAAATCCTCCTGCAGGCTTCCCTGCTATCAGTGGTCAGCATGCCGCTTATACTACTAAAGCATTGAAAGATTTCCGTAGCGGTGCACGCACCAATGACCTGAACGGCATGATGCGTAACGTTGCGGCAAAAATGTCAGACAAGGAAATTGAAGCGGTTGCTTCTTACATGTCTGGCCTGCATTAATTTACTTTTAATGTGGTGAGATAGTTATCTCTAAACGGGAGTAAAAAGGGCGGTTTATCCGCCCTTTTGTATTTATACGGAAACAAAAGCATTGTGAGTAATAAACAAACGCATCGTAAGGTCTGGCTGGAGTTTTTAGGCTCCATGAATCTGGCAATTACTATATTAGTAGCACTCTCTATTGCTTCTATTATTGGTACTGTATTGCAACAAAACCAGCCTTATACCAATTACATCATCAAGTTTGGGCCTTTCTGGCATGAAATATTCAGAGCCCTGGATCTTTACGATGTATATGGCTCAGTGTGGTTTCTTGTTCTGCTAGGTTTCCTGGTCTTAACCACAAGTGTCTGTATTTATCGCAATGCGCCGGTAATGTTAAAAGATATGAAACATTTCCGCCTGAACGTTCAGGAAAAATCATTACGCGTATTGCATAACTTTAATCAATGGACGTTAAGTGAACCCACTGATCAGACGGAGCAACGTGTTGATCAAATACTGTCATCACGTGGATACAAATTACGTCGCAAACAGGATGGTGAAAACATTGTTCTCGCTGCCATGAAAGGTGGCATGAACCGCATGGGATATATCCTGACCCATACCGGTATAATAGTGATTTGTATTGGCGGTTTAATAGATGGCAACCTGCCACTTTCAGTCAAAGAATGGACCGGCAAACTTAAAGTAGAAACCCGTGATATAGCAGCTAAAGATGTGCCGCAGATATCACGTTTAAAACCATCTGACTCTGCTTCATTCAGAGGTTCAGTAACCATACCTGAAGGTAGTGGCAGTAACCTGGTATTTCTTAATGTACGTGATGGATACCTTATACAGGAATTACCCTTTGCTGTTGAATTAAAAGACTTCCGTATCGAGCATTACCAGTCAGGACAACCCAAGTCGTTTGAAAGTGATCTCATCATTCATGATGATCAGCTAGAAGAACCATTGAAAAAGACCATCGCGGTAAACCACCCGTTAGTCTATCGAGGCTATAACATTTATCAGGCCAGTTTTGCAGATGGTGGTTCTGTTTTGCAAATTGCTGCACGCCCATTGTTTAACAAGAACCAGAAGAGCCTGCCATTGGAAGGCAAAGTTAACTCAGTGAAACAACTGGAAACCATAAATGGTATGTTGAGTATAGAATTAAATGATTTCAAGTTGTTTAACATTTTCCCCGCCGAAAAAAATGATCCTTCCGGTAAGAAGTTCAAAAACTTTGGCCCCAGTTTTACATTCAAAGTACGTGATGAAGATGGACAGGCAAGAGAATATGTTAATTACATGTCACCGGTTATGCAGGAAGGCCGTTATTTTTACCTGAGTGGTATGCGCCGCTCCAATGCCGATCAATTTAAATATCTGCATATTCCGGCTGATAGTGAGGGCAGCATGGAACGTTTTTTCAAGTTTCATGCAATGCTTAATGACACTCAGCGGGTTCGTCAGACGGCCGAACAGAGCGTTGATATTGCGCTGAAAGCTTCAAAGCTGCCAGATGCCAGTATGCGTGATGAAATTATTGCCTCCATGGTTAGGCTGGTCGGGTTGTTCAACCAGGGGGGTTACATTGCCATTGATAAGGATATTCGAGACAAAGTCCCTGCCGATCGTCAGGTTAAAGTAGCGGAAGCTTATCTCAAAATATTGCAAAACATGTTGCAAGGGCTTTATCTAAACCTGTTAAATAGTGAAGGGGTGGATATCAGTAAAGGTATTTCACCGGAAGATAACCGTTTCTTTGAAGATGCGGTAAATGGTCTGGCTGGTCTGGGTGCCTACGGCACACCTTTTTATTTACAGTTGACCAGCTTTGAGCATCGCCAGGCATCAGGATTACAGATAACCCGTTCACCGGGTAAAAACATTGTTTACTTTGGCTGTCTTATCCTGATTATCGGTATTTTCATGATGTTCTACATTGCGCACCAGCGTTTATGGATAATTTTAAAACCCGCTGACAATGGCACTGAGGTTTTATTAGGTGGCGCGGGTAATCGCAATCAACGTGATTTTGCACAACAGTTTGAAAAATTAGTGAACTTATTTAATAGACATCTGCCTTAATCGGGGCAGGAGGTATAGAAAATGTCTGTGACGCAACAAGATTTGGCAAATGATTTAAATCCACGCTCATTTATCTCAACACTTTCAGTTTTTGACTGGGTATGGGCCGCACTTTTAGTAGTGGGTACCATGTACGCGTATCAGCAGTACGCCGTGCATATGGATGCTTATGAAGTAGGTATTTTATTCGGAACCGGTATTGCCTTGATTGGCCTGGGCTGGGGCTGGAAAGCTACCCGTGTTTTTATGCTGATCGCTGGTTTACTCAGCTTGATCGCAATAAGCCAGTATGGTGGTGACCTTGGCCAGGCTGATCAGCGCTTCTTGTTGAAATTCCTGATTTCCAGTCAGTCAGCAACCATGTGGATGAGTGCATTGTTCATCATGGCGACTGTAACGTATTTTATTCATTTGTTCAGCGGCAATGAATTCATCGGGAAAGTTGCCACCAGCATGGTGTGGTCTGCAACTACCATGGGTACGATTGGTCTGCTGGTACGTTGGCGTGAATCTTATTTGATTAGTTATGACTATGGTCACATTCCTGTCAGTAATCTTTATGAGGTGTTCATTTTATTTGCCATCATTACGGCACTGATTTATTTGTTTTACGAAATGAAGTTTAAGACCCGTAACCTGGGTGCGTTTGCCTTACTGGTTATTTCCGCCTCGGTTGCCTTTTTACTCTGGTATCATTTTGAAAAAGATGCGTCCAAGATTCAACCACTGGTTCCTGCCCTACAAAGTTACTGGATGAAAATCCATGTACCGGCTAACTTTGTGGGTTACGGTTCTTTTGGCCTGGCCGCAATGATTGGTATTGCCTATTTAATTAAAGATCGCGCGGTAACAAACAATTCACAAAGTGCCATCATGGCACGGTTGCCAAGCCTTGAAGTCATGGATGATGTGATGCACAAAGCCATTGCGCTCGGTTTTGCCTTTTTTACCATAGCCACCGTGCTTGGCGCCATGTGGGCTGCAGAAGCCTGGGGTGGATACTGGTCATGGGATCCCAAGGAAACCTGGGCATTGATCGTCTGGTTAAACTATGCTGCATGGTTGCATATGAGACTGACCAAGGGATGGCGAGGCAAACCACTGGCATGGTGGGCAATTATCGGCCTGTTTGTTACGACCTTTGCGTTCCTCGGCGTTAACATGTTCCTGTCAGGACTACATTCCTACGGGGAACTATAAGAAGGTTAAACTATCTTATATAACAGATCATAATGATGATTTGTTCAGCAATCCTTCAGGTAGGGAATAGTATATTCAGGGAAAGATATGCGAAATGTTTATGCATATCAGACAGGAGATAATAATGAGAAAAGTTGTTTTACTGTTTTTCACTTTGTTTTTTGTATTGGTTACAAATGCCAGTGCAGCTTGGGATGAAGGGATCGAGTATCGGGTCATTAATCCCCCGGTACCGACACAAACAGGAAGTAAAATTGAAGTTGTTGAGCTGTTCTGGTACGGGTGCCCGCATTGTTTTCGTCTTGAACCACGTATAAAGCAGTGGAAGAAAAATAAACCGGCTAATGTAGAGTTTGTCCGTGTACCAGCAATTTTTAACAAGCGCTGGGAACTGCATGCAAAAGCATTCTACACAGCTGAAGTTTTGGGTGTACTGGATAAAATACATACGCCGTTATTTGACGAAATCCATGTCAGGAAAAAGCATCTTAATAACAAGTCCAAGTTAAAAGCCTTCTTTGTCAAGCATGGAGTCAAAGCAGAGGATTTCGATAACACCTTTGATTCATTTATGGTGAATATAAAAGTTAACCGCGCGCGTGATTTATCCAAGCGATATGGTATTGATGGTGTTCCTTCCCTGGTGGTAAATGGCAAGTATTTAACGGACGGACCCATGGCCAGTGGGCATGAAAACCTGATGAAGATTCTGGATTTCCTGATTAAGAAAGAGGGTAAATAAAACAAAAGCCAGATATTTATTTATACTATAAAGTATCAGTATAGTTTGTCGATACTTTGAATGAAACCATGGAGAATAGTTAATGAAAGCAGCGGAATTGTTTGTCCGGTGTCTGGAAAATGAGGGCGTTGAATATATGTTCGGTGTCCCTGGTGAAGAAAACCTGGATGTCATGGATGCGCTGCTGGATTCCTCTATCAAATTTGTTACCACTCGTCATGAACAGGGTGCTGCTTTTATGGCAGATGTTTATGGTCGCCTTACCGGCAAAGCTGGCGTATGTCTTGCCACCCTGGGTCCCGGTGCCACTAACCTGGTAACAGGTGTTGCTGATGCAAATATGGATCATGCGCCGGTAGTAGCAATTGCCGGCCAGGCCAGTACCCATCGTCTGCATAAGGAATCTCACCAGGTACTGGATCTCGAGCAGATGTTCCAGCCGATTACAAAATATTCATCACGGATTCTTACTCCTAATGTCATCAGTGAAGTTGTTCGCAAGGCCTTCAAGGTTGCGCAAACGGAAAAAACCGGTGCTACTTTTATCGAGTTTCCGGAAAATATTGCCGAGATGGAAATTGAAGACATCCCGCTTTTTGTTAAGCAACCTGCCTCGCCGGAGCCACCTTCAGAGAAGGTCGAGATTGCTGCAGAAATTATTTCTAACGCCAAGAACCCCATCATTCTTGCCGGCAACGGGTTGATACGTAACAAGGCGTGGAATCAACTGGCACATTTTGCAGAAGAATTACGTATTCCTGTTGCCAATACGTTTATGGCCAAGGGAGTGATTCCGTTCAAGCATCCCATGGCACTGGGTAGCGCCGGCTTGCAGGCGAATGATTATATTAGTTGCGGCTTCAGTAAAGCCGATGTGATTATCTGTATTGGTTATGACCTGGTGGAATATCACCCTTATCTCTGGCACCCCACCAAGGATCGCACCATTATTCATATTGACCAGTCACCTGCTGAAGTGGATGCCTATTACCAGGTGAAGATCGGGGTGGTTGGTGATATCAGGCACTCGTTGTTGAGAATAATGAAGGTGTCCAGTCCACATACCGGAAACGCGATGCGCGCCCTGCGTAACGCACTGATAGAAGAAATGGATCAGAACAAGGACGATACCAGTATTCCCATGAAGCCGCAGAAAATTATCTGGGATTTACGTACCGCGATGGAAATGGAAGGTATTGCCATCAGCGATGTCGGTGCTCACAAGATGTGGATGTCACGTATGTTCCGTTGTGAATATCCCAATACCTGCCTTATCTCAAATGGTTTTGCCAGCATGGGCATTGCACTTCCGGGCGCTATTGCGGCCAAGCTCGCCTTCCCGGACCGGCAGGTAGTCGCGGTAACGGGTGATGCCGGGTTCATGATGAATTCCCAGGAAATAGAAACCGCGATGCGCTTGAAAACACCCATTGTCGTCCTTATATGGAATGATAGTGGATATGGTTTGATCGAATGGAAACAAATGAACCAGTTCGGTCGTCCGTCACACGTCGACTTTACTAACCCTGATTTTGTGAAATATGCCGAGTCATTTGGTGCCAAAGGCTACCGGGTTGGTGAACATGGGGATTTGATGAAAATATTAAATACCGCGCTGCATGACAATACGGTCAGCATTATTGATTGCCCAGTCGACTATAGTGAAAACCTCAAGTTAACCGAAAAACTTGGTGAGATGATTTGTCCAATTTAGAAACAAGATATCAATGGATCATATAAAAATACCTGTTGCTTCAGATATAGAACCTAATATTCTCCGCGTATTAAGTTATAACGTGCAGGTAGGTATTCGCACTACACGCCCACATCACTATGTGACGGGAAGCTGGAAACATTTTTTCCCTCACTCGAAACGTCTTACAAACCTTGACCAGATTGCAGCGACCATTCAGCCCTATGACATTGTTGGCTTACAGGAAGTCGATGCCGGTAGTTTAAGATGCAATTTCATTAACCTGACCGAATACCTGGCAGAACGCAGTAAGTTTCCTTACTGGTATCACCAGGTAAACCGTAATCTGGGTAAAGTGGCGCAACACAGTAACGGCCTGCTAAGTGAGTATCGTCCAAGTGTTATAAATGATATCAAGCTGCCAGGATTGATTCCCGGCAGGCAGGCGATAATGTCCGCTTATGAAACTGAAGAAGATTCATTAGTCGTATTTGTATTACATATGGCTTTAAGTCGGCGGGCACGATTAAGCCAGTTCGATTATCTAGCTGACCTGGTCAATGAATTTCCTCACGTGATTATGATGGGCGATCTTAACTGTCGATTTGATAGCCCCGAAATGCAGCTATTGTTCAGAAAAACAAAACTGCATGAACCTCTGGAAGAAGCTCACACCTTTCCCAGTTGGCGACCAAAACATTCTATTGACCACATACTGGTGAGTTCCGAGCTGAATGTCAGGAGTGTCGAAGTGATAGGTCATGCCCAGTCAGATCATTTACCCATCTCGATGGAAATAGAACTTCCGGAAAAGTTGCAATTAAAACGCATGAAATATGAACCGCTGGATAGCGATAATTTTGCGAAGCTGAACGCCTGATTTTCATCAAAGATATAAGATGGCGCGCCCGGCAGGAGTCGAACCTGCTACCTCGTCCTCCGGAGGGACGCGCTCTATCCAAATGAGCTACGGGCGCAATTGAATGCCAACAGGGCACATAATTTGCGCGTAGCTTAACGGTATGGGCAGCTTCAGTCCACTTTCCTTTTGAACAGCAGGGATATTGGCTGGTCTGGGAGCGGGATTCCGGCTATACTCTGCGCACTTTTTTGGTCGCGGGGCAGTCCCTGAAACTGGATCTGAATCTGGTCATTTTCGCCATTTTTACCGTTCCCCGCAGAATTCTGAACAACAGCTTGAGGAAAGTATCGTGAGTCATTCTGACAAGAGCTTTTTAAACAATCTAATTATCGTTATCGCTGCACTGGTGGTTTTCATGATCCTGGCCGTGGTCCTGGCTAATAGCTTGCCAACCGGTACAGAAGATAAAAATGCTGATCCAATGGTTCAGGCGGCAATTGCAGAACGTATTGCACCGGTAGGTTCAGTCAATACAAGTACTGTTAAAGCGGCGCCTGCAGCAGGCGGTGCAGCAGATGCCAAGGGTACTTATCAGTCAGCCTGTTTTGCCTGTCACGGTACGGGTGCGGCAGGTGCGCCTAAATTTGGCGATAAGGGCGCCTGGAAGGCACGTATTGCCCAGGGCCTGGATACCTTGTTTGATCACGCACTTCACGGCTTCAAAGGTATGCCTGCCAAAGGTGGTCGCAGTGACCTGAGCGATGATGCCGTGAAAGCCGTAGTGAAATACATGGTTAAAAATAGTAAGTAATAACTTACTTAAGGAGTAAAAAAAGCCGCTCTTTTGAGCGGCTTTTTTATTCTTCTGAATAGTTAATGATTGAAAGCATTTTTATAGGCACTCTAATTAACTTCTCAGGGCCATGTGGAATATTGCCATCAAAGGTAAGGCTGTCTCCTTTTGATAGATGGTAGAGCTGATTACCATGGCGATATTCGAGCTCACCTTCCAGTAAATAAATAAACTCGGTACCAGGGTGTGAAAAACTGGGAAACACCTCGCTGGCATCATCAATTGTCACCAGGAATGGTTCGAAATTTTTGTGCGGTCCCTGTTTATAATTTAGTAAGTGATAAGTATGTCCCTTGTCAGTGCCACGGCGCACTACTTCCAGTCCTTCACCGTTTCGGATCAACTGTGCGGTACTGGTCGGGCGATCATAGTCGGCGAATAGTTGTGACATCGTGATGCCAAGTGCATCACATAAACGCTTGAGGCTGTCCAGGCTGGTAGAGACCTGGGCATTTTCAATTTTACTGAGCATACCCTGACTAATATCAGCGATACGCGAGACGTCAGTAATTTTTAAGCCCTGGCTGATGCGGTGGCGTTTAATTTGTACCGCGATGTGTTGCTCGAGGCCGATCGATTGATGTCGTTCGCGATTATTATCTTCTTTCATCCTGCTCTTCCTTCTGTACTTGCCTGCCTTCTTTCTGCCCAACTCAGTAAAACTATGCACCAAACTGGTACATATTTTCTCAGTAATAGTCCTAGCTACGGCTTGAATTCAGCAGAGCCGGAAATGCGTTTATTCCAGCAATGATTCTATAAGCTCATAAATTTCAATCAGTTAGTTCATTTTTAGCTACCTATAAGCTCCATTTATCTGGCTTTATAGGCCCAGTTATTAATCTGGCAAGCAATTTGCATTCCTGATAGGAAAATTATTTTCATTATGTGAAACATAGTATAAACCATGCCACATTCATATCGACTACTTATTTCATGTCCTGACCAAGTGGGCATCGTCGCCTCCATCAGTGATTTTATTGCGAAACATAATGGCTGGATTACCGAGGCCCACCAGTATGCCGATCCGGAAAACGAATGGTTTTTTATGCGTTATGTGGTGAAAGCAGAATCACTACCATTCAATATCGAGAAATTTCGCAAGTTGTTTTCGCCTATCGCTGAAAAATTTTCCATGAACTGGGAAATTACCGATAGCCAAGTGAAGAAAAAAGTCGTGTTAATGGTTAGCCGGCAGTCGCATTGCCTGTCCGAACTCCTTTACCACTGGCGCAGTGGTGACATGGAGTTTGATATTCCCTGCGTTATTTCCAATCATGATGATTTGCGTAGTTACGTCGAATGGCATGGTATTCCTTATTACTATGTACCGGTAGATCCAGACAATAAGCAACCGCATTTCGATATGGTTAAAAAACATATCGAGGATGTGGATGCTGATGCCATCGTGCTTGCACGTTACATGCAAATCATTCCTGCCGAGTTATGTGAAAGCTATCCCGGCCAGATCATCAATATTCACCATAGCTTTCTACCTTCGTTTATAGGTGCGCGGCCCTACCACCAGGCGGCAGAGCGAGGTGTGAAACTGATCGGTGCTACTTGCCATTACGTGACCAGTGAACTTGATGCTGGACCTATCATTGAGCAGGACGTAATACGTGTGAACCACCATAACAGTACAGAAGATATGGTGCGCCTGGGTAAAAACGTTGAAAAAACTGTTCTTACCCAGGGTTTACGTTTTCATATTGAAGATCGTGTACTGATTCATGGCAACAAGACCATCGTGTTTAACCAGGGGTAACAGAAATGCCATGGCGATTACTCAAGTTTGCGTTTCAGAAAGAACATAACGAGCCACGTTTCTTTCCTGAAACAAAAGAACTCAGACCACATTATGACGTGGTAGTGATCGGTGGTGGTGGGCATGGCCTGGCATGTGCCTATTACCTGGCGAAGGAACATGGCGTAAACAATGTGGCAGTACTGGAGCAGGGATATCTTGGTGGTGGTAATACCGGTCGCAACACTACCATTGTTCGTTCCAATTACCTGACAGCCGAAGGTGTGAAATTTTACGATACCAGCCTGCAATTATTTGAAGACCTTTCCGACGAATTCGATCTTAACCTGTTTTATTCCAAACGAGGCCATTTCACCCTGGCACATACTGAGAGCGCTATGAGAACCATGCGCTGGCGTGCCGAGGTGAACAAGCACTTTGGGATTGAGAGTGAAGTTGTTGATCGCAGCATCATTGAAAAAGCGGTTCCGGAAATGGACCTGGATTGCGGTGGTGACCACGCGGTGCAGGGAGCACTATGGCATGCACCGGGTGCAGTGGTGCGTCATGATGCCGTAGCCTAGAGCTACGAGCATAAAACTTATCAGCGCGGTATAGAAATTCATCAAAAAACAGCTATTACTGCCATTGTAGAAAAAGAT
>JARRJY010000056.1:14951-26709 GCA_037388705.1 Gammaproteobacteria bacterium | reverse complement strand
CTCAAGGCAAAATATTCTAACCTTATGGTTTCAGCCTGTGGACAAACGCTTAAACGTATACAGGAAGAAACCGGGCATAGTGTGCAATTATTACCAGATACCGAGGTTGTACGTTCTGCCATTCATGAGGTTGGGATACGCCAGAAACAGGGCTGGACATACATCCACATTTAACTATTAACAACCTTGTTATAGCAGGAATAAAAAAAGCGGCTATATAGCCGCTTAATTTTTACACAATGTATTTAGTTATAATCGAGACTTAATAACCCCTTAGGATCTAATCGAACTATATTCCACATAGTTCATAAGGTCAAGTTGCTAACCCTTATATATTTCAGCGACTTAAGATTTATTTTCGACAAAATAACTGCTATTTCCGCCTCGCCTGATACAATGTGTCGCCATGATGCGCAAACACCTGACCCAAACCCGGCGACGACTACTGTCCGCCAATAAGTGGAAATTCCGCCTTGCTTTCTGGCTGGCCGCCATTGCGGTTGGCCTGATTGCTGCCAGTTTTGCCCTGTTAAGCAGTACCGCTGATCATTTTTTCCACCGGGTATATGATAAATCTCCTTATATTGCCTTCGCGATGACACCCATTGGCCTGGCATTTATCGCCTGGCTGACAAAAAAATATTTTCCAGGTAGTGAAGGTAGCGGTATTCCACAGGCTATTGCGGCCATTTCCATGAAGCATCATGCTCTACGTTCCCGGATACTTTCGATTCGAATTGCAATTGCAAAAATTGGTCTCACCTGCATGGGATTGATGTGTGGTGCTTCCATTGGACGTGAAGGACCAACGGTGCATATAGGTGCTTCCATAATGCACTCACTAAGGCATTTTAAATTTTTCCGTGGCCAGGACATGACCAGGGGTTTGATTCTGGCCGGTGGTGCGGCAGGCATTTCTGCCGCCTTCAACACACCGCTGGCCGGTATCATGTTTGCCATCGAAGAAATGAGCCGCTCGTATGAAGATAAAACCACGGGTACCTTATTGATAGCAGTCATCATTGCCGGTGTGACTGCCCTGGCGGTACTGGGTAACTACACCTATTTTGGCTCAACCTCGGTATCACTGACATTCATGCAGGTATGGCCTGCTGTGTTGTTATGCGGTATTGCTGGTGGCCTGTTAGGAGGCTTATTCAGTATGTCATTAATTCATGGTAGCCGCCGCGTGGCACCATTTGTCTCATCATATCCGGTACGAGTTGCGTTTATATGTGGACTGATACTGAGCCTGGTTGGTTTTCTCTCCGGGGGCAGTACCTATGGCACCGGTTATGAAGAAGCCAAACAACTGATGGCCGGAGAAGAATACGTTATCGGCTTTAGTATCTATAAAATCCTTGCCACGATTGCTTCCTATTTAAGTGGTATTCCCGGTGGTATTTTTGCCCCGTCACTCTCGGTTGGCGCCGGCCTGGGTGCTGATTTTTCTGTTTTATTTAGTGATACCCCTGCGGCCGGCATTATTTTGCTGGGTATGGTGGGTTATTTTACTGGCGTGGTGCAGACACCTATTACTGCATTCATTATTGTCATGGAAATGAATGACACACCATCGATGGTATTACCGTTAATGGCAACAGCCTTACTGGCAAAAGGCATCTCGTACCTGGTTTGCCCAACCCCGATTTACCAGGCTTTGGCTGATGCTTACCTGAACAAAGCAGAACAAATTGCAGAAGAAAAAACCATACAAACAGAAACAAAGTGAGACATCATGCGTAAACAAGAATTTATTATTGCGACTTTTGTTGTCATCCTGTTCAGTGCCATTGCTTTTTTATGGCTAGGCCCTTCCGGTTTACAACAGGCCCCGGATATCAGTTTCAAAACGATTGATGGCAAGCAGGTTGATCTTAAAAGCCTGAGGGGTAAACCGGTTCTGGTGACCTTCTGGGCCACTACCTGTCCGGGTTGCATCAAGGAAATGCCTCACCTTATTGAGCTTTATCATGAGTTGAATAAAAAAGGTCTCGAGATAATTGGCATTGCAATGCCTTATGATCGCCCAGATCATGTTCTCGAAATGCGCAAGCGCAAGAAAATACCTTACACAATAGTTCTGGATTTAAAAGGTGAAGCAGTCAGCGCATTTGGAAATGTGCGACTAACACCTTCATCTTTTCTTATCAATCCTGATGGTGTTATCGTCAAACAAAAGATTGGGGAAATGGATATTAAACAGGTTCACAATCTGATCGTAAGCATGTTGGCAAAATAATAAAAGGATAACACTATGCTGTGGCTAAAAGCTTTGCACCTGATTTTCATGGTAACCTGGTTCGCTGGCTTGTTTTACTTACCGCGTTTATTTGTTTACCACGCCATGAGTGAAGATCAGACCAGTATCGACCGTTTTAAAATCATGGAGCGTAAACTGTACTATGGCATCATGACACCCGGCATGATAATTACCCTGGTTTTTGGTATCTGGATGTTGCTAGCATATGCTTGGGAAGCTTTTGGCCAGTCAAGCTGGCTACATATCAAGTTAGCTTTGCTTGTTATTCTGGTTATTTACCATATTCATTGCGGCAAATTGTTAAAAGACTTTAAACATGACCGCAACCAACACAGCCATGTTTATTATCGATGGTATAACGAGTTCCCGGTATTAATACTGATTGGGATTATTCTTCTTGCTACCCTAAAACCTTTCTAGTACACAGGTAATACTTGATGGGTTCTTGTTGCGAAGATAAAACTTGCGAACTGGAAAGTCTGCGAATCAATCAAAGTCGGGTTCTGAAGTGGGTGTTATTTATTAATGCTGCTATGTTTTGCATTGAGTACACGGCAGGCATACTGGCTCATTCAACTGCGCTTCTTGCTGACTCGCTCGATATGCTGGGAGATGCACTGGTCTATGGCTTTTCTCTTTACGTACTGAACCGATCTGAAAAATGGTTGGCGGTTTCCGCTTTATTTAAAGGAATGATTATGCTGGCGTTTGGGTTATTTGTGCTGACAGAAGCCGGCTACAAAATAATTCACCCGGTATTACCCACTGCCGAGCTCATTGGCGGTATCGGTGTACTGGCATTGGCTGCCAATGTACTTTGTTTAAAATTACTCTGGTCACACAAGAGTGATGACATCAATATGCGTTCAGTATGGTTATGTTCTCGAAATGATGTAGTAGCCAATTGTGGAGTCATCATTGCAGCGATAGCCGTGTGGCTATTACAAACCCGCTGGCCCGATATTATTATTGGTCTGGCCATTGCCACTTTGTTTCTTCGTTCCGCATGGTCAGTACTCGCTGAAGCGATTACTGAAATTCGACAATAAAGAGGCTGTCGCTCAAAAGCAAACCAACCCTGCAGGGATAATTCGTCAGGCGTCGCCTTCAAATACTTCCAGCACTATCTCGAGGCCACTATCGGCCAGAACTTCTGGTGCACCCTGATAAACTGAAAGCACGACAGCAACAAACACCGTGTGCATAATGGCTGCATTTAAAAACAGGATAAGCAGTTCATTTTCAAACAATTTTTTCAGTTTTTTCATGGTACAACCCCTCTGGAGAGAACTTCATCCCCAGTGACATGTGATTAGAACAGAGACTTTAGTATTAGCAATTACTAATATACTTATCGGCAGGAAAAGGTCAAGCTTTAACCATCATATATAGGTTAAAAACTAACCACTTTTGGTGAACAATTGTAAACTTTTGGGAATGACTTCTTTTTCAGATGTTTAGGTGTATTCTGACCAGTAGATACCCGCGCCCAGTATTATCAGGGCAATTTCTACCAAGGTAATCCACAGGAACATGTAGGTAATGCGCCGGCCGGTGGGCTTCATCGGCTGCCAGATACGCTTCATGTACCAGCGCCACCAGCCATGCCTGGACCATTTTTTCCAGGAAATAAGATAACGCTGCAAATAATCCGCCCAGTTAACCAGGCTTTTATCGACTTCATTGATATTCTTGTTGCTTTCCGCTTCGCTCAAGCCGTATTCATCGATCAAGGTGAGTTTTGAGCCAAACTCGGAGGGTTCAATCCTGAATATGGTTTGTTTTTTCAGGCCACCATTGTAATGAACAATGATTTCATCAGGCTGATGCTCCACATTCAGTTCTACATCAACCTCAAACGGCGGTTCCTGGCTGATGTTCTTCACAGCCATGTGATAACGATTATCTGCCATTTTTTCCCAGGCATTAAACTCCAGCATGGGATTAATGCGAAACAGGCGTTCGATGTCCTGACAGAAAATTTTCAGTTCATCAACGCTCAATGGGGTATTGATAGTTGCCCATGCCGCATCTTCCGCGGAAATCGGTGCAACCGCTGCTACTTCATTCATTTGGATACGGGACAATAAGTACAGGGGCCTTGAGTGAACGGGTGACGGGCTCAGTTACCATTCGCGAGCGTAATCCCTTAATACCTTTAGGCCGGGGAGAACCGGTGACAATCAAATCGAATTTTTGTTTAGCGCTGGCATCCAGTAAACATTTTTCCGGCTCACCAACCACTATTTCATTTGTATAAGTAATATCGTGTTGTTCTGCTGTGCTACAAACACGTTCACAATGTTCAGCAACTTCCTGTTCCAGTTCTGATTCAAGATATCGTCTGAATTGATCGCGCGTTGAACCATTATTCAACCAGTCATCACCGGTCATACCTTCCCAAAGAGCCTTTGGTACAACAACCAGGTGATGGATCTTCGCTCCTTTCTCACATAGTTGGATTGCCATTTGTTCAGCGGCTTTTGCGCCATCAGTGCCATGGCTGGCCAATAAAACATTTTGCGTAGACATTAATTTACCTGACATTTCCTGAGTTAAGTAGGTGCCAGTCCTGACATAACAGGACTGACACCCGTTTTTTTACAACAAGATTTTAATATGCAATGTAAACAGCGAATGCAATAATCAATGCAAACACTAAGGCCATAAAATCTTCTTTTCGGTCACTGCCAAAAATAGACAATGCCGAACCACGATCAAAGTTATTTTCCATCATTATCTCCTCTAAACGGTTTCGCCGACTATCATCATTACCACAACCAGTGATAGTACTGCTTTAGTGAAGCCAACAATGCCGCCAATTACCGCAGGTTGTCCACCTGCCTGTTTCATTGATGACACGGTAATTTGCATACCTAAGCCTACCAGGCCGAAAGCAAATAACCAGGTAATCCAGTTACGGAATGCCTTGATTTTCTTCGCGGTATGGCGAACAGCTTTATGCGCTCCTTTCATGATCTTATTGGAGTCTTTTGACATGACTTTCGCATTAACCAGGCCACGAATCGCAGTGTCATCTTCAATACTCATGATTTTACCGTTATCCATTAAACGTTGTAGTGCTGCCTGACGGTCTGCCTTTTGAACTTTACCGGCTTCTGATTGCAATTGTGCAATTTGCTCAGCACCCAACAATTTTGAGTTGGTATTATCGAAGTACTTTCCTTTGTAATGATTGGCTGGTGCAAACATACCTGTTGTAGACAAAGCAAATAACAGGATGAAACCCAGAACAAACACAGGGAATTTTTCAAATATTACCCGACCCACGTTTACGCTTTCAGTCACAGACTCTTCACGTTTTACGTACCAGACGGCTAACCACAGAACGATGATTGGCAGCACCAGTACACGGGTAATGTTAAAGATTTCTGCAACTTTCAGGGTTTCGATACCATCAGGTTGGTAAGCCAGTGCTGCACCTGCCACCTGTGCAGAGTTCAGGATACCGGTACCGGCCCATGCACCGAACTGTACATGAGACATGCCCAGTAAGTTACCAATGATTGGGAAGACAAACATACAACCCACACCCCAAAGCAGGATAGTACCAATGGTATAGGCAATTTCTACTGACTTGGCCTGTACCACAGGGGCAGACGCTACGGTTGCGGATACGCCACAAACACCCATACCGGCAGATAACACGCCACCCATGGAGTTTGGAATATTACGTTTAGATCCCATCCATAACACCATACCAACTGATCCCAGCACAAAGAAGCCAATCATTATGATTGACAGGCCGCCAAGGTTTTTCAGTTCTGCTGCACTATAAAGTGTACCGAGCAGGATTACGCCGGTTTTCAGACCTAAGCGTGACAAACGCACACCATTCTTGGCCCATTCAGGCACTTTGAAGTAGTTGACAATAATAATACCGGTCAGAATGCCCAGTACTACATAGTTAAGTCCAAGTAGCTTATGGATATATTTGCCTGTGTCACCGACTTTACCCATCGACATACTTATCACGGCAACTTCAGGGGCTATGAACCAACGTACTAACATGGCAATTAATAAAATGAACATGCCGCCTGCCAGTGTTGAAGAATAGTAATCCCAGGCGCCTTCTTTATGGCTACCAAACCACTGCCATGCACCGATAACAACGGAAAGCAGTCCAAAGTACAAAGGGATGCTGGTAAGCTCCGCACCGTATTTATATTTTTTACCCGCAGCTAAATGCTCCATATAACCATCTAACATGCCATTGCCGGCGGCGTACCAAATCGCCAGCATAATGACACCGATGATAAAGAGCGCGGGACTCTTCTTGGTGTACACCATGGTGATATCCTCCTCCTGAATATGTAAGTGGTGTTTATATAATTATTTTTTGGGACAGAAAGTTATACTTCTTGTTTTATGTCCGTACTAATTATTTTTATCAGCAGAGAATTTACCTGCATACCAAGGACAAAAACAATATCTGCATAACCATATACTTACGTAGCAATTTTCTATTATTATTTAATACTTATATATTAATTTTAAATACAAAGTTTGAACGAAAATTTTCCAGAAATTCGCTAACATCCCTCTATGAATAAAAAGCAGGAACTCATCCAGTACTACCAGTGGTTAAGGCAATACGGCTATAACGACTCGCACAGCGGCAACATGTCAGTAAAAGAGGGTGATGTTATCTGGGTTACACCGACCGGTGCCTGTGCAGACACTCTCACCGAGAATAGGCTTGTTGCCTGTCACCAGGACCGGCAACCTCCTGAGGGTGCAACACTGGATGCAAAGCTACACCTGGGTGTTTACCAGCAGAACCCCGAAGCAGGTGCTGTCATTCATAGCCACGGGGCCTATACCGTTGCCATGACGTTAAATGGTGAAGACTTCATACCAGCTGATTTTGAAGGCTATTATTATTTTCAAAAAATACCGGTGCTAAACATAGCTTATGATGATTATGTAGAGGAAGCACCTCAGCGTGTTGCCAGGGCCCTGGTCAAAAACAGGATCGTTGTAGTTCGAGGACATGGCGTTTATGCCCAGGCAAAAACCATAAACCTTGCCTATAAATGGACTTGTTCACTGGAGCTTTCTGCGAAAACAGCTTACCTGGCAAAACAGGCCGGAACGCTCTAAAGAATAATATCAACACAGCGATTGAAGTACCGTGCTTTATAACCAAATGGGAAACTGTCAAACCCCATAAAAACTTTTATACGTGATCCTTCCGGGTAACTGCCTGATGATTTAATTGATTCACGTAACTGTTCATCCAGCAATTTGAATGACTCACCTAAAAAAAGTTAATCAGAAAACTGGTAAAAACCAGCCCCACGATTGCCACCGTTAAACTCCAGGTCACAAACCTGTTTCCCCATACATCCCACAACTTTTCATCGCTGGTTAATGTTTTATTAACCTGTACTTCTTCCTGAAGCATTTTAATTTTCCTCCCCCGAGAAATTTGTTCCATTTTTTATAAGTAGCTAAACATGAAGGATCACATTGCTGATGTCAAACACCTGAAAAACAGGTTTCGAGAACGGATTTAGCGTAAAAAGATAATGATAAAAATCAAAAAGAAATCTTAAGGTCGTGTTTTTGTTACATTCAAGTAATTCAGAATCTTATGAATTAAGGTCATACTTGCTGAAAATATAAACAGAATCCTTATGAAAAAAATGTTTAAAAATTTTTAATAATTTTCAGTTCACTTCCCTTAGTAAAACTTTATGGTTACCGCCCCAAATCCTGCGCGATTTTGGACCAGCATTGATTCGCAGAAATAAGTGGTATAATGAACCATTATTTACCGCTAAGTCATTGATATTGATGTCTACAGAAACCCCCTTACCTGTTGTGATGAGTTTTGCCGGTACAGATCCTACGGGCGGAGCCGGTATCCAGGCTGATATTGAAACCATTATCAGTATGGGCTGCCATGCCTGCCCGGTTGTCACGGCTATTACCGTCCAGGACACACAAAACCTGCAGCGGTTTAAATCCGTCGACAGCAGCTTGCTGGTTGAACAGGCCCGTGCAGTCCTCGAGGACATCCCCGTCGATACCTTTAAAATCGGTATGCTCGGCAGTATAGAAAATATCGAGGTGTTGCATACCCTGTTTATCGATTACCCCGATATTCCTGTGGTGCTGGATCCTGTGCTGGCCGCCGGAGGTGGCCGCGAAATGGCTTCCAATGACATGCTGGCAGCCATGGTGGAATTATTGTTACCACTGACCACTATTATCACACCAAACAGCATCGAGGCGCGAAAGCTGGCCCATAATGCTGACTCATTAGATGCTTGCGCTGTCGAATTACAGGAGATGGGTTGCGAGTATGTGTTGATCACCGGCAGTCATGAGAATACGGAACATGTTCAAAACAGGCTTTATGGCAATCATCGTTTACTGGAAACCTTTACCTGGGAACGTTTAGCCCACAACTATCATGGTTCCGGTTGCACGCTGGCCAGTGCAATTGCCGCATTACTTGCACAGGGACTGGAACCATTTATGGCCATCCATGAGGCACAACAATACACATGGGAAACATTACAACATGCTAATCGAATTGGCATGGGACAATGGCACCCGAACCGATTATTCTGGGCGCGCGATGACAATGAAGCGTGAACAGCTGCGTGGTCTGTATGTGATCACTGATCCGCTACTGTGCAAAGACAAGCTGCTTGATAAAGTTCAACAGGCAATAACTGGCGGCGCAAAAAATCATTCAATACCGCAATAAACAGGCATCTGCGCAGCAACAACTAGTGGAAGCAACCGCGATTAGCCAGTTATGCAGACAGCACCAGTGCCTGTTCATTATCAACGATGATACAGAGCTGGCTCTGCAGGTTGACGCGGATGGCGTACATATTGGACAAAGTGATGTCTCATTACAGGACGCACGCCGATTTCTGGGTAAGGAAAAGATCATCGGTGTATCCTGTAATAACCAGCTGCAATGGGCGATTGAAGCACAGCACTCCGGTGCAGATTACGTGGCCTTTGGACGTTTCTTCCCTTCCCAAACCAAGCCAATGGCACCCCAGGCTGAACCCGATCTGTTACAACAGGCAAAGACACAGCTGTCAATTCCTGTTGTAGCAATTGGTGGTATAACACTTGAAACAGCAGGAATCTTGCTTGAAGCCGGCGCCGATATGCTGGCCGTCATTCATGCCATCTTTGCCAAACAAGATGTTGCTGCTGCTGCCCACGAGTTCCGGCAACAGTTTTTATAAAATCTCGTCAATCCAGCCTGCGCGCACCTTCCTGAGTGCGTATAATGCACACCTGATTTAACCACCTCGCAACATGATGCCAACTGGAGAAACAAGCATGACACGCTCGCATGATCTTTTTATTGCCGCCCAACAACATATTCCCGGTGGAGTTAATTCCCCGGTCCGTGCATTTAAAGGTGTTGGTGGTGACCCGGTATTTTTCAAGCGAGCAAAAGGTCCTTATGTCTACGATGTGGATGACAATCAATATATCGACTATGTGGCCTCGTGGGGACCCATGATTGTCGGCCATGCACATCCCGAAGTATTAAGTGCGGTACAGGAAACCATGCAAAACGGGCTGAGCTTCGGTGCCCCGACCGAGCTGGAAACACAGATGGCCGATAAAGTTTGTGAGCTGGTGGATTCCATCGACATGGTCCGTATGGTGAGTTCAGGGACCGAGGCCACCATGACTGCGCTTCGCCTGGCACGTGGCTATACCGGTCGTGACAAAATCGTCAAGTTCGAAGGTTGTTATCATGGTCACTCGGATTCATTACTGGTTAAAGCAGGCTCCGGTGCATTAACCCTGGGTGTACCTACCTCACCAGGGGTACCCGCCTCACTGGCCGAACATACTATAACCTTGAACTACAATGATAGTGCACAGGTAAGAGACACCTTTGCTCAAATCGGTGATCAAATTGCCGGCGTAATTGTCGAACCGGTTGCCGGAAACATGAACTGTGTTCCCCCGGTCCCCGGTTTCCTGGAAACCTTGCGTGAAGTATGTGATGAACATGGCAGTGTCTTGATCTTTGACGAGGTCATGACTGGTTTCCGTGTTGCACTTGGCTGTGCCCAGAAGCATTTTAATGTAACACCCGATCTGACAACCCTGGGTAAAGTCATTGGCGGAGGTATGCCTGTCGGGGCTTTTGGCGGCAAACGTGAAATCATGGAAAAAATTGCCCCGCTCGGCCCCGTCTACCAGGCCGGCACCTTATCAGGTAACCCGGTTGCCATGGCCGCAGGTTTAAAAACACTGGAACTGATCAGCGCTGAGAACTTCTTTACTGATTTAACCGCCAAGACCACCCGACTGGTAGAGGGTTTGAAAGAGCGTGCCAAAAAACAAAATATCCCTCTAACAACTAACCAGGCGGGGGCCATGTTTGGTTTCTTCTTTACGGAAGAAAAAAACATCAGCAGTTTTTCACAGGTTAGTGCCTGTAATATTGAACGTTTTCAAAAATTCTATCATGGTATGCTGGATGAAGGCGTTTACCTGGCGCCATCTGCTTATGAGGCCGGCTTCGTTTCAAGCACGCATAGCGATGAAGACATTACCGGGACACTGGATGCGGCAGAGCGGGTATTTGCAACCCTGTAATGTTGCCATAGCCTGTATAACTAATCAGGCTATCTATCAGCTGGTTGATGTTCCCCGGCTGTTGCGTTCTGATTCAATTAAATCACCTGCAAATATTGACAGCTGTTCATACGTTACATGTGGCAAGGCAACAAGATGCGCCCAATCATCATTAGTGGCTAGTTGATAACGTTTGATGAATTGACTGGATAACGGCTTTTTAAATACGACTGTAATCGAGTTTTCATTAATAAAACAGGGGTAATCTTGTTCCTGTAACAACTGCTTTAAATATTGTGCTTTTTCCAGGCTCTCTCTTACCTCTCCCTCAAGTTTATCTTTTTTCTCCTGGAGTATGTACCAGATCACTAACGCTGCCAGGCCATACCTGGAACCACTTATCGTGATATCAGTAGAACCGGTGACCTCAATATCATTTTGAATGTGCAACGTATTTTGCCTGCGTGTAACGACCATGGCCGCCGGTATGGGTGACCCAAGAAACTTGTCCCCGGCTATGACGATACTATCCATACCTTGTTCAAAACTTGTCATCAAAGGATTTTTAACAAAAGGCTGTATCATGCCGGAGAGAGTTGCATCGCAATGGATAAAAAAATCACTAACATTATATTTTTGTAATAATGTATTTACCTCTTGCAGGTTATCAGTTGCTCCACTGAAGGCGGTTCCCATATTCAATACGAATATGATGGGCCGGTATTGATACTGGTTCAACGCATGTTCCAGGTCAAAATAGTTCATCTCCCCTGATTCATCGATGTCAATAATGCGAAACTGCAGATTAAGGATTCTCGCAGCCTTGGATATTGAATAATGAGCTGCCTTTGAAAAAAACAATATGGGTTTAATAGCTCCATCATGGAGGTTATTACG
>JARRJY010000056.1:0-14944 GCA_037388705.1 Gammaproteobacteria bacterium | reverse complement strand
GCATCCCCAATACCATTGGCGATATAGCCCCATGGTTCATCATAGAGTTCATAGAGTGAAGCTATGTAATTGATGACTTCACGCTCATAGGCTTTTGATTCAATTTGATAGTAACCTTCCTGGTAGGGGTCACCAAGATTATTTATTGAATGCAGCGCCAGTCCTGACAACCCCAATTCTGAGAGATCAATCCTGTTCTGGTTTAACGGCATACCAAAGCTTTTATTACGTAGTTCCGAGAATAAGGCTTCCAGTTGCTGGACAGATAAAACGGATGAAATTTCTGTGGAGGTTGAGTGTTCTTTTCCCGACATCCTTATGCTCACTACAAATTATCAGTATTTACAAGGATTATTCAATGTTGCTTTATTTCATGATGTGAACATGTTCCTGTTTTTAAAAAAATACAGGTTACTATGTATTTTCAGGTAAAATTGCGACAGTTCCATTATTTAACATGCATTTTTATTATGTTGTAATACAACAATTAATAATCACTTCGCATAACAATAAATATGACACTGGATACATTTCGTACAGTTTTTGAATGGTTCCAGGCACACAGTGCTATTACCATCAGCATTGTTTTTATTACTGCCCTGTCCGAGTCCCTCGCCGTCGTCGGCTTGATTATCCCCGGTGCCATATTAATGGTGATCTTTGGTGCACTTATTGCCTCTGGTTACCTTGAATTCTTTCCAGTTTTTACCGCGGCAGTATTAGGTGCTATAACCGGTGATGGCCTGAGTTTCTGGCTGGGGAGTTATTACCAGCAACAGTTAAAAGCTATCTGGCCTTTAAAACGTTACCCTGATCTTTTCAGCAAGGGAGAAACATTCTTTAATAAACATGGTGGTAAAAGTGTTTTATTAGGCCGTTTTATTGGCCCCATTCGCCCTATCATCCCGGCCATTGCCGGAATGATGAACATGCCGATTCACGTATTTCTTGCAATAAACATTGTTTCGGCATTGCTTTGGGCCCCTTTATATCTTTTGCCTGGCATATTACTAGGTGCCTCTTTTGAAATGGCTTCACAACTAGCCGGTCGTTTTGCCCTGTTGCTAATATTGTTTATTGTTTTTCTCTGGTTTAGTTATCAACTGTTTATTTTCCTGTACAGAAAAGTTACTCCACGAACCGATCATTACCTTTACAGTATTATGAACTGGAATACTAAACACCCGTTCCTGGCAAACATTACTGGCTCACTTATTGATCCTGGTCAGAAAGAAATACGGGGTTTATCCATACTGACAATACTACTACTGGGCTGCAGTTTTATTTCTGCCATCCTTGTTGCCTATGCCATGCATACCGGTCCGGTACAAAACCTGAACCTGCTGGTTTTCAACCTTGTCGAAAATATTCAATCTCCACCTTTTGACTGGCTATTACAATGGTTATCAAACCTTGGCGAAAGAGAGTTCCTTTTTATTATTGTTATTGGGATTTCTATCTGGCTAGCTATATATAAACAATGGGTAGCCATTGCCTATGTCATGGCTGCTTACCTGGTGCCCCTGGCAATAATAGTTATCTTAAAATGGTCATTATCACTGCCTAACCCACCTGTAGTCTCAGTTTATGAAAGTTTTAATCTTCCCAGTGGTCATACTGCCCTGGCCATCAGCGTGTATGGTTTCATTGCGATCCTGTTTGCCAGGGATTTTTCAGAATCTTTACGCTTGTCCATATATATAATTATTGCCTGGTTGGTAGGAACAATTGGTTTTACACGGTTATATTTTCATACTCACTGGTTAACTGATGTTCTTGCCGGTTTTGCGCTGGGACTTGCCTGGCTCAGCCTGTTAGCTATCGCCTATCGGCAACATCATAAAAAAGATATAATCAAGATAAATAGCTTGCGCTTACTTGCTATGTTTGTCATTTTTCTTATAGCAAGCTTTCCTTATAATTTTTCCCCGCAACATCCTGAAAATGAATTTCCGCAGTACTACGTTATGTCACAAAGTGCATGGCTTGACACAGGATGGCAAACACTGGACAAAAAGCGAAATGATTTGCGGAATAAAAACCGCCACCCATTCACCCTGCAATGGGCTGCTGATATTGAATATATAAAACGATATTTAAAAGAAAATAACTGGCAGTTTTCTGACCCAGGTGCAGCAGCTTATTTTCAGTGGTTTAACCCGCTTGCAACTATTGAACAATTACCTGTCCTTTCACAGGTACATAGTGGACGATACGATAACATACGGGCATATAAAGTATTTCCAGATAAGAACAGAGTCATGGTAATAAGACTCTGGTCATCCGACACATTAATTCAAAGCAATAACCGCAAGGTAGCCCTGTGGGTTGGTAACGTGTCATATCTTGAAGTAAAAGATCTTTTCCTGCTTCGTTATCTTCATACTGACAATGAATTTAATATACCACTTGATATTTTCATGACTGAAGTCAAAAGCCAACCCTTCGTGGTAAAAAACCGTACAGTAGAAGAAACAAGTAACTGGAATGGTAAAGTTGTACTGTTAAGCCAGCCGGGCTAGAAATCCATTTTGCTTAACAAATCTTCAATCCTCTCAAAACGTTGTAAACAGTCATCCATTTTTAATAATGCCTGTTTATCTTTGAGTTGTAACGGCAATAATTCAACCAACCTTGCACCAACCCATTCGGCGCAATCATACCTGGTATCCATGGTAGTAAATGGGGGTTCGAGCTGACTAATGATTTGTTGTAGCAACAATACCAGGTGCTCATAGCCAGCCGGCAACTCCGATGTTTTAATTTCTGGCAACATTTCAACTTCAGCCATCACCAGCTGGTTTTTTTGAACGGTCCTGGATAGAATTCTAAAACGCTGCTTGCCTTTTAAGGTTACCCCCAGGATACCATCTGCACGTTTATGCCAATAGGAAATACCGGATAAAGTACCTGTGTCATAACTGTCCGCTGCTTTACCTGTTTCTGTTCCTTCCTTGATTAATACAACCCCGATACCCGTATCATGTCTCAGGCAGTCACTTACCATATCCAGGTAGCGAGGCTCAAAAATTCTTAAGGGCAACACACCGTCGGGAAATAACACAGTATGCAGGGGAAATAAGGGAACGGTTATTGGCATTCGGTGACTTTCCTTACAACTTCTTCGTTCATCCCTTGAACTATAGAACAGATATTATTAGTTGGCAGCCTTCAATCTTCATCTATTCCCCAACGAGGCAAAAGCTGATGGTCAACCCCAACATGATCCAGGATTCTGGCAACCATGAAATCAATAATTTCAGAGATTGAGTCAGGTTTATGATAAAAACCAGGGTTTGCCGGCATTACTGTTGCGCCAGCCTGGCTCAGGCGTAGCATGTTTTCCAGGTGAATTGATGACAACGGCGTTTCACGCACTACAAGAATTAATTGCCGACGTTCTTTAAGCATCACATCTGCTGCCCTGTCTATCAGGTTATCACTGATACCGCAGGCGATAGATGACATGGTCCCGGTCGTGCAGGGACAGACCACCATGCTTTGCGCGGTATGTGAACCACTGGCTACAGGTGAAGTCCATTGTTCACGCCCGTAAACAGTCAACAAGCCCTGCCTGGCGCCATAGTACTCAGTAAAAAACTTCTCGATCTCGGCAGGTCTCCCAGGTATATCGAGATCGGTTTCGGTAGCCAGTACCAGTTGTGCGGCTTTTGATAAAATTAAATACACAGGGCGTTCTGCTTGTAACAGGCATTGCATCAATCTTAAGCCATAGTCAGCACCTGAGGCGCCTGTCATTGCCAGTATAACCGGGGTATTTGTAGTTGTTTGTGCTGTCGACATTGATATTAGCTAGCCAGTGAATCCAGTAAACGCTGGTGAATATTATCAAACCCACCATTACTCATCACTAGTATAGATGAGCCTGGTTGAGCCTTACTGATAACTGCATCAATAATAGACTGGGTATTATTAAAGACCTGGGCTTTACCCTTTAGCGCATTAACAACGATATTGATATCCCAGTCCAGGTCCTTTGATGAAATAAAGACTTCATCAGCCTGTGACAGGGACGGTGCTAGCTGTTCAGCGTGGATGCCCATGCGCATGGTATTGGAACGTGGCTCGAGTACGGCAAGTATTGGTGCATCACCGACCTGCTTACGTAATCCGTCCAGTGTTGTCGCAATAGCGGTAGGGTGATGTGCAAAATCATCATAAACACGAATATGGTTGACCTCACCGCGTAATTCCATACGGCGGCGAATACCCTGAAAGTTTCCCAGGCACTCACAGGCCAGTTCAGGCGGCACCCCCACATGGCGTGCTGCTGCAATAGCGGCCAGCGCATTATTCATGTTATGAACACCTACTAAATCCCATTTGACGTGCCCTTCCTTGTTATCCTGCCAGTACACGTCAAATTCACTACCATCATCGCTGGCGTTTTCAACAGACCAGCCCTGCTTACTACTTACATCGAATAATTCCGTTGGTGTCCAGCAACCTTGTTTCAGCACTTCATCAAGATTTTGATCCGCGTCTGCAGAAATTATCAGGCCATTACCCGGTACGGTTCGTATCAAGTGATGAAACTGGGTTTGGATTGCCGCAAGATCAGGAAATATATCCGCATGATCATATTCAAGATTATTGAGTATCAGGGTACGCGGATGGTAATGAACAAACTTGGAACGCTTGTCAAAAAAAGCCGTATCATATTCATCGGCTTCCACCACGAAAAAAGGGGTCTCGCCGGCACGTGCAGACAAATTAAAATTAGCCGGTATTCCTCCAATCAGAAAACCCGGGGAAAGGTTATTAGCTTCCAGTATCCAGGCAAGAATACTTGATGTTGTCGTTTTGCCATGAGTACCTGCAACGGCAAGTACCCAGCGATCTTGCAGGATATGTTCACTTAACCACTGCGCCCCCGAAGTATAGGGAAGATTATTGTTCAGAACATATTCAACCGCAGGATTTCCTCTTGATAAGGCATTACCAATTACGACACAGTCAGGATTGGATTGTAGATGCGAAGGCTCGTAGCCTTCCATTAAAGTAATACCTTGTTCCTGAAGCTGTGTACTCATCGGGGGATACACATTTGCATCAGAACCAGTAACAGTATGTCCCATGGCTCTTGCCAGCAAAGCAATACCGCCCATAAATGTTCCACAAATTCCCAGAATATGAATATGCATTGTTACCTGATTCCTGAAACTACTGGCTGATTCCTTGTGGAATAAAAAAAGCAGACATCTTGAAACCTAAAAGAAAATACCCGAAAGCCAGCACCCATGCCAATAATATTGAAACGGAAAGGGCATGGCGAAATATATTTGCTGTAACCGCCAGGCTCCATATATTTATGGCAAGGATAAAAATACTAAAAATATTCGGCACATCCTGGTAATTCCCAACCATAATCAGGAAAGGCAGTGCAAACAGACTAATAATGAAACCACTACCAAATAACGCTGTTAAAGTCTGTAGAAGACGCTGTTGATATTTCATTACCCACATGATTGCGGATAAGGAGATAATCAACACAAGAGAATAACTGGCCGATAACATTACAATATCTTTCCAGTCCGCATCCACCACGACGGAAAGATTAATGACATCCATAATTAAGTTAAAGGTGAAAATCAGGATCAACAATAAACCTGAAACCGGCAGGACCTGCGGCCCCTTAGTCAGTGTGCATATTTTCCAGAACGGCAAAATGAATTGTATAAGTAGTGTGCTACGCATGAAACAGTTATTATAATGGAATAATCAATCTTAACCTTTGTCGGCCCGGATAAAAAGAGCCAAAATATAACTTTTTGAGATACCATAGACCTGATTTTGATGAAAAAAACTGACGATATATTTTTTATTGATGATAACAATTCTCTTGTCGAGTTCTGCAAGCTCATTAGCAATGAGACTGTACTTGCGCTGGATACTGAATTTATACGTGAGAAATCCTATTACCCCAAACTCTGCCTGGTTCAAATTGCTGCCGGTGAACATCTTGCCTGTATCGATCCATTAGCTATAACAAACCTGGAACCTTTACTGGATTTACTTTATGACACCGGCAAAACAAAAGTATTGCATGCTGCCCGACAAGACCTGGAAATTTTCTATCAATTAAGAAAGCGTCTGCCACAACCGATATTTGATACCCAGATTGCAGCAACGTTACTTGGTTTTAATGACCAGATTGGTTATGCCAACCTGATTCAGAAAATGCTGGGTGTACAGCTTGACAAGGATCAGGCAAGAACTGACTGGGCGCAGCGCCCACTTAATGACAAACAAATTCATTATGCAGCTAATGACGTAAGATATTTATCGCAGATATACCCTGTTATGGTTGAGAAGCTGACAGCACAGAACCGGGTTGACTGGCTATCTGCTGATTTCAACGAACTTGTCGATACCGCTTTATACGACATAGATCCTGACAAGACATGGCGACGTGTCAGTGGTCATACACGCCTGAAACCCCGCCAGCTGGTAATCCTTCAGGCACTTGCTGCATGGCGTGAAAAAACCGCGATAAAGCATGACAGGCCACGCCGCTGGATACTTGCTGATGATGTCTTAATTAACCTTGCCCAGCAAATACCACAAGACATGAAGCAACTTGAAAAAATACGCGGCATGAAACCAGGCACTGTTGAGAAGTTTGGTGAAACAATTATTAAAACCATTTTAGATGCAAAACAAATTCCTGAAGAACAATGGCCAAAACTACCTGCCTGGAAGCGTTCAACTCCCCAACAAGAGGCATTGATTGACTTATGTATGGCTTACCTGAAACAACTGGCACTGCAAAATAATATCAGTCCCGGCATTTTATCTAATCGCAAGGACATGGAAAAACTGATCACCGGTGATCATAATATTAGTATTTTACAAGGCTGGCGCAAGCAGCTGGTTGGTCAGCCATTACTTAGTTTGCTGCAAGGTGAATATTCGTTAACAATAAAGAATAACAAAATCGACGCTTTGCCCGTTGATAACGACTGACACTGGGTACATTTGTGGGAAAAACAAAAAAGAGAAAATTCCTCTACCCCTTGCGTAAGCACAACACTTTCAGACTTCATGTTGACAGCGCTCAATACTATCCCCGCTTACTGGAGAGTATTAAACAGGCTAAAAATTTTATTGTTATTGAACAATACCTCGTTGAATCCGGGCACCACACCAGCAAGTTGATTAAAGCCCTGCTTGGTGCAGCCAATCGTGAGGTTGCAGTTTTATTATTGTTTGACGACTTCGGGGCCACAGGTCTTAATGAACATGACAGGCAATTATTGCAACAAAAAAATATTCAGCTGGTTTTTTACAATCCAATTCGATATCGCCGCTGGCGTAGCAACTTGAAACGCGATCACCGCAAGCTGGTGATTATTGACAACCTGTTTGGCATGACAGGTGGCGCAGGATTTACTGATGATTTTGATAACGAAAACAACACGAACCCATGGCACGATATTATGATTGAAGTATCAGGCCCGGTATTAAATGACTGGCTGGCATCTTTTATCAGTATCTGGCAACAATATAACGACATCCCTCAACAGGTCACCAACTCTCCTTCGGCAAAGAGTGCTGGTGAAATGTCTGGTCGGCTTGTTGTCACCCAGCCCCCTATGCATCACGGAATTTCTCGTTCGGTTATTAATCACATACAACGTAGCAACCAACACGTATGGCTGGCTACCCCTTACTTTGTCATTTCTCGAAAACTGCGTCGTACCCTGATACGCGCTGCAAAAAGAGGTGTTGACACGCGCCTGTTATTACCCAGTGACAATAGTGATCATCCCTGGGTAACCCACGCGTTCCACAATTACTATGACAAACTGCTTAAACATGGTGTGCGGATCTTTGAATACCAGGTACGTTTTATTCATGCCAAGATCATCTATTGTGATCAGTGGACAACAATAGGCTCCAGTAACCTTGACAGGTGGAATGAACGCTGGAATCTTGATGCTAACCAGGAAATTGAGAACGCGGAATTTTGCAGGGTTGTTAAACATTTTTTTGATGACGACTTCTCACAAAGTCATGAAATTACATTAACAGCGTGGCGACAACGCAGTTGGCTGAAACGTTTACGTGAAATATTCAGCCGCCAACTCGTGTTGATCCTGGAAATGATCGGTCGTTCCCGGCGTTATTAAAAAAAGGGGAGCATGTTGCTCCCCCTTTATCCCGGTTATTTTACCGTTGATTAACGCCTGCGCGCTTTTATCTTGGCCTTCTTCTTGGCCTTTTTCTTGGCCTTTTTCTTGGCTACCTTCTTCTTCGCCTTTTTCTTGGTTACTTTCTTCTTGGCCTTTTTCTTGGCCTTTTTCTTGGCTACTTTCTTCTTCGCCTTTTTCTTGGCCTTTTTCTTGGCTACTTTCTTCTTCGCCTTCTTCTTGGCTACTTTCTTCTTGGCCGCTTTCTTCTTGGCTGCTTTCTTTTTACTTGCCGCCTTTTTCTTTCCGCCAGCAGATTTTTTCTTGGCCGCTTTCTTCTTAGCTGCAGCTTTCTTCTTGGCTGTTTTCTTTTTTGCTTTTTTCTTTGCTGGTTTTGCTGAAGTTGTTGCCGCTTCTTCAGCTGCTTGTGTTTCAGCCTCCTCTCTCGGCAAGCTGTTTAGTATCCGTTCAACGGCGGTAAAAATTTCCTGGATCTCACCGACACCTTTTACCGAACGCAATTTGCCCTGGCTACGATAGTATTCTACCAACGGGGCAGTTTGTGCTTCATAAACGCGTAACCGGTTTGAGATGGTTTCTTCATTATCATCTTCACGATGAATCAGGTTTCCACCACATTTATCGCAGCGATTTTCAATACGTGGTGGTGACGTGTAAACATTATACATTTGCCCACATGAACCACAGGTACGACGACCAGTGAGTCGTTGCATCAGCACGTCAAAATCGACATCAATCAACAAGCTTGTTTGCAGTGGTTTGCCAAGATTATCCAGCAATGAGTCCAGCGCTTCAGCCTGCGGGATATTGCGTGGAAAACCATCCAGGATGAACCCTTTTTGTGCATCTGGCTGGGACAGGCGATCTTTAATCATACCCAGCACGATATCATCAGAAACCAGTTGCCCGGCATCCATTGCAGCCTTGGCCTGCATACCTAGTGGTGTTCCTTGAGCGACCGCTTCTCGCAACAGGTCACCGGTGGAAATTTGAGGAATACCATATTTTTCAACTAAAAGTTTTGCCTGGGTGCCCTTGCCGCCACCAGGCGCACCGATCAATACGATTCTCATTTTTATTTTACTCCGTTGACATGAAATTTTCTGAGACGACACATTGCTTGTATTTGCGGGAAAGCGATGCATCTATTTTTGAATATTCTATGACTAAAACTAATCCCTGACCCAGCGCAAGTCAATGGACAATCGCGTCGTTTTTTACTAGCTTGAGAAGTAGACACGTTTCTACTGGCAGTTTTTATTTCACGGGATCCAAAGATTATTGCTCCGATATTCTTCATCCTGGGCGGCAGGGCTGTTAGAATAGCGCGCTTTTCATACATCCTGAGAGGATAACCACAACATGAACCTGGATAGAGTCGGACCCGGAAAAAATGTACCTGATGAAATCAATGTCATTATCGAAATCCCGTCACACAGTGACCCCGTAAAATACGAAGTAGATAAAGATACTGGTGCCATGTTCGTCGACAGGTTCATGAACACAGCCATGCACTATCCATGCAACTATGGCTATGTCCCCCACACCCTGTCCGAGGATGGTGACCCGGTCGATGTACTGGTGATTACACCAAATCCATTGATTAGCGGTTCGGTAATTATCTGCCGCCCAGTTGCCGTGCTCAACATGACAGACGAATCGGGTCCCGATGCCAAGGTTCTGGCTGTCCCTATTACCAAGCTCTGTAAAAGCTATGCCAATATCAACTGTTCAGACGATGTAAATCCGGGCCTGCTGGCACAGATTTCCCACTTCTTTGAGCACTACAAGGATCTGGAAGAAGGTAAATGGGTAAAAGTTGAAGGCTGGTCGGATGTGCAAGCGGCCAAACAGGAAATCACCTCTTCCATTGAACGTTATCAGGCAGCGCCTGAAAAACCTTATTTTTAGCTTGGTAGGTAGTTATTCCTGATATGAAAGTCTGTATTGTCTCTGACAGTCATGATAACCGTTACCTGCTTGCTGCTGCAGTAAAGGATGCACAGAAAAAAGGTGCAGAGGCAGTACTACATTGTGGAGATGTTGTCGCACCTACCACCTTGCGAATTCTATTACCATTAAATATCCCTATCCATGTTATTCACGGGAATAACACCGGTGATCTCTATAGCATGGCAAAGCTGGCCCATGATGCCGAAAATACCCTGCACTACCACGGTCAGGATGCCGGTATCAAACTGGCGGGCAAACGTATTTTCCTGGTCCATTACCCGCACTATGCACGCGCCATGGCAACCACGGGGGACTGGGATGTGGTGTGTTGTGGCCACGATCACCGGGTAGAAATCGATCGTATTGAGCACATCAAAGGGGGTAAAACCCACTTTATCAATCCTGGTACTGTCGGCGGCGTGGGAGCCGATCCGACATATATCCTTGGTGACCTGGAAAATATGGTTTTCTCAATTGAAACCGTACCAGTGGAAGATGAAATGGCTTATAACAAGAGGCCTGTAACACCTCATACTTAAACGACGGCGTTTTCAGCGCTTGCTCTAACTGCCACATCAATGGGGTGAGGCTCATCCACATAATAACCCTGGATATAATCCACGCCAATATCTTCCAGCAAAGTGGATATTTCATCATTTTCAACGAATTCGGCGATGGTCTTCAGTCCCATCACATGGCCGATATGGTTAATGGAAGTTACCATGTTATAGCTATTATCGTTATATGGCATTGAACGTATAAAGCTGCCATCTATCTTGATGAAATCCACATCCAGATCTTTTAAATACTGGAAGGAACTGAGGCCACTACCAAAATCATCCAGTGCAAACCTGCAACCGAAGTTTTTCATCACGGATATAAAGTTCCTGGCATAAGTGATATTACTGATGACAGAAGTTTCGGTAACTTCGAAACATATCTGCTTTCCAGGTACACCATATTGATCAAACAATCCCCGTACATAGCTTAAAAATTCTTCATCACCCATTGACTGGCCTGATAAATTGACTGCCACTATGTCGACGAGTTTATTCCTGTTACCTTCATGGCATTTGAGACACTCAAACACTTCCCTGAGTACCCAGCGATCTATACTGGGCATCATATGATAACGCTCTGCAGCAGGTAAAAACTCACCGGGTGAAATAATCTCACCATCATCACTTTGCATACGTAGCAATACTTCGAGATGTGGCGCATCTTTATTGCCGTTTACAGGTTTAATCGATTGGCAATACAACTCAAAATAATTATTATCCAGCGCCTGTTGTAAACGTTGCACCCACTCCATCTGCCCACGTCTTTGTTCTATAGCGGCATCATTGGGTACGTACATGTGCATACAATTTCGGCCATTGTCTTTTGCGATATAACAGGCAGAATCTGCCGAACTTAACACGTCAGTCAGGCTACCACTGCAACTAGTGATAGGCACCAACCCAATACTTAAACCAATATCAAATACTCGCCCTTCCCATTGAAAACGGTACTCATTTATCTCGTGAAAAATAGCATCAACAGCACGTTTTGCCTGCTCCATGCTGCATGATTCAAGTAACACCCCAAACTCGTCACCTCCAAGACGTGCCAGGGTATCCGTCTCACGTATGGCATTATGTAGTAACTGGGTAAGTTGCCTGAGTAATTCATCACCGGCAATATGTCCGCATGTATCGTTTACCAGTTTGAACTGATCCAAATCCAGGTAACACATAGCATGTTGATGGTTATATCTTTTAGCTGAGCTGAGAGCTTCTTCCAGGCGACTTTCAAATTCACGTCGGTTAATTAAACCAGTAAGTGCATCATGCGTTGCCTGGTATGAAAGGGTTTCGGCCAGTGATTTAAGTTCAGTAGTATTGTGTATAACCAGCACTGCCCCTACAACATCCCCTTTATCATCATGTAATGGTGATACCACTACATCAACCGAGTAGTTGTTATCGGCATTTGCAGAAAAAAGCTTGTGTTCAGATAAGACGTAATTTTTATTATTTTCAATACAGTTGCTAATCGGGTTAATCACTTCATCTGGTTGGTGTTCATCAAACAGCATGAGATGATTAACCAGTAATTTTCCGACAATTTCTTTTTCACTAATACCAATAAGATCTTCAGCAACCGGGTTCAGGTATTGCACATAACCAAATATATCAGTGGTAATTACACCATCACCAATTGACTCGAGTGTAACCTGGGCGCGTTCTTTTTCTTCTGATAATGCCTGTCGGGCTTTTTTACTCTCAGAAATGTCACGGACAAAAACATAAATAAACTTGTGCTCTTCAAATTCAACACACTTGGCAGTAACGGCAACATCTACATGCTTATCATCCTTGGTAGTAAGAACACTCTCAAACCGCACGACGTTATGAATGGGCAATTGTTTCAGCCAGTTGTTTTTCCCTGCTACCTTAAGGTTAAGTAATGTACCCAGTCGTCTTAACAACAACTCATCCTGTTCGTAGCCACTGATCTTGGCAAAACTTTTGTTTACCTCCTGCATATAACCTTCAAGATCAATGACCAGGAAGCCATCGGGATTAGACTGCAAAATGATACGGTTTCGCCGGGCGTTTGATCGCTTCAATCATTGGACGCATGGAAGAAATCGCCACCAGGATCAATGCTGAAATGATCAAGGCAACCAGCTCTGCATCCAGTGAATTGGTAGGTGCCGGATACTCGTTAATAGCCTTGCCAAGACTTATCATGCGCCGTATCGACATCAACGATATGGCTGTTGCCAGGGTAAGCCAGGCCACGCGACCACCGAAAGCGCGCATCAGGCGAAGCGACATTACAACTGCTGCCAGTTGTAACAGTACGGATATGGATAAAACTAAAATGACCGACAACTAACCTTCTCCCATGGTTAGTGCAGTGGCTTTTGCTGCAAGGTTATTATTACCTAAATCCCTAAAGAGCCTTTAAATATTGTTATTTTAATTCTAGTAAAAAGTACTAGAAAATTAGTGATTTAGCAAATATTACCATTACTTTGCAGGGGTATTATGCTCAACCCATCGACTTTTGTGATCCAGTTGTTCTTTTTTCCAGAAAGGAGCACGCGATTTCAGTTCTTCCATCAGGTATCGACTGGCCTCAAAAGCAGCAGCACGATGCCCAGACCACACCGCAACCAGTACAATAGAATCACTGGGACTGACTTCACCAGTGCGATGAATGATCAGGACATCCAGTAAATCCCATTTCGACATGGCCTCACTGGCAATGGACTCCAGGTATTTCTCGGTCATTCCAGGATAATACTCCAGCCACATTTTCTGAACCTGGTCACCTTCATTAAACTCGCGCATGGAACCGACAAATACCGCGGTCGCGCCATATTGACCCGCAGCGATCGATTCCTGGTAACTGGCCAGTTCGTGGTAAGGTTCGAAAGGTTCCGGGCGCAACTCTACTAACACAATCTACCCTCCCGTGACGGGCGGAAAAAATGCAACTTCATCTCCAGGCTGCACCGGATGAGATGCTTCGACATACTCCATATTAATAGCCATCAGGGTGTTTACAGGCATTTGTTTGCCATCTGTCGATCGCTGCCAAACATCGGCAATCGTTTCGACCGAGTCTGTGGATATTTCGACTTCACCGTGACCCAGTTGTTCGCGTAAACTGGCAAAGAAACGAACCTGTATGGTTTGGCTGGACATTAGCGACCTCTGATTGGTGATGCATATCGCAATACTTTTTCGGGGGCGAAAGCCTAACATGATTCCTCGTACTTACCAATTTTACGGGGCTTTTTCACGTAAAAGACTGATGATTTTATTATGAGCGATTTAACCCATTTTAACGAGGCTGGCCAGGCGCACATGGTCGATGTGGGCAACAAAGAAGAAACCCATCGTATTGCCATTTGTGAAGGTTATATAGAGATGCAGACCGAGACGCTAACTATGATTGCCGAAGGTGGCCATAAAAAAGGGGATGTGCTGGGAATCGCCCGCATCGCAGCTATTATGGCGGCGAAAAAGACGCCGGAGCTGATCCCTTTATGCCATCCACTTATGCTAACCCGAATCAATGTAGATTTTGGTATAGAAGACACCAGTAACCGTGTTCGTTGTGAGGTTACCGTGGAAACACATGGCCAAACTGGTGTTGAAATGGAGGCGTTGACGGCTGTTCAGGTGGGCCTGCTCACCATCTACGATATGTGTAAAGCCGTCGATAAAGGCATGTGTATGACAGGTATACGTTTACTGGAAAAACGGGGAGGAAAATCAGGTACCTGGATCCACAAAGATCCCAAATAGGCCCTAAAGTTACCGGTTATGACGCCGACATAGGTAATACCTATCTTTAAAAGTCATGTATACGGGCGACTGAATACCCTTAATAAAGGGGGCATATTATGAGGATTCAAAACACCATTCACACAAAATCTACAAATCTTGCCAGGCTGGTTGCGGTTATCTGCTTAAGCCTGTTAATTCACCCTGTCGTAATGGCGAATAGTGCAGACTGGGGCCTGGTTAAACGCTTCAAGGCTCAGCTGGAAAAAGCCGAGAACGGCAACGTCAAAGCAATGTATGAAGTCGGTCGACTTTACGAACGCGGTCGCGGCACTACCAAAAACCTGGGCACAGCTGCCAACTGGTATGAAAAGGCCAGTGAAGCCGGATACGACTCGGCCAAGGCTCGGCTTGGAAAGATGTATTTGGAAGGTCGTGGCGTCAATAAAGATGTCAACAAGGCATCCAAACTGCTCAACACCGCTGCCCAAAATGATGTCCCCACCGCACAATACCAGTTGGGCGTCATGTATG